>JBCCUP010000112.1 GCA_039196715.1 Pseudomonadota bacterium | reverse complement strand
CCACCGCGCCACTGCCCACCGCGCCCGGCACTTCCTTGTCCTTGAAGAGCTGGGCCGACGGGAAGAGTTGCATCTTCAATTCGCCGCCCGACTTCTCGTCGATGATGCGGCCGAAGTCCTGCCAGTTGACGCCCAACGAGTGGGTCTCGGGCAACTGCAAGGTGACACGGATGGTCTCCGCGCTCGCGGCAAGCGGGGCGACAGACAGGGACAGCGCAGCAACGGCGCCAAGAAAAACGTGTT
Organism: Pseudomonadota bacterium; assembly: GCA_039196715.1. NCBI lineage: Bacteria > Pseudomonadati > Pseudomonadota > Pseudomonadota bacterium. The sequence goes on along the minus strand of JBCCUP010000112.1, from coordinate 10,659 downwards.
TCACGGGCGATCCTCCATACCAGCCAAAACAGACTCCGGACGGTATCGAGAATTAATTGCCGGTGCAACTGACCCGGGGCAGCGCCACCACGTGACCCTGCATCGAAAGACACTCGCGAAACACGAAACAGTGGGACGCTGCAGCGACGGGCTGGCCAAGCAGTACGACGCCCCGCACCGCGCCCACCGGGTGTGGCTGACGCAGTGCGGGGTGCCGTTCCTCGCTCTAGGTCATCAGGTCCAATGGAAGTGCTTCATCTGGAACTTTTCGGTCTGGCCGTTCCGCTCGTAGAAGCACTGTTTACGCACACCCGGCTTGGGGTCGCCGAAGGTGCTGTTGTTGCACTGGATGTCCTTCACGCTTGAACCGAAGTACCGACGGTTCCAGCAGTCGCCCCAGCCGTAGTAGATCCAGCCCGGCTCCAGGTCACGGATCTCGTCGAAACCGCCGCCTTCCTTGCCGTAGTTGACCGTCCTGACAAACCGCACCGTGTCGCCTTCCATGCCTTCACGTTGCTCGTTCCTCGGGTGCACATCCTGATACACACCGTTGCACCGGTCGTCGATCTTGTCCATGTCGTAGCTGTCGGGACAGAACCGATCCCCAAGCAGCAGACTCAGGATGTCCATGGTCGCCGTGATGGCATCGGGGTACACGGTACCGGCGTTGACACAATTCTGCGCCGGAAACCCGAAGAACACCGGGAAAAACACCCTGGCGATAGTGCCGCTGAATGTGCCCGTGTTCGACCCCGGCCGTGACACGTCGACCGTGGTGGTCTTGCCGTTGTGAACGACTGTGACACCCCTCGCGTGCACGGGACTGGTCAGCCCCGCCGCTGTGACACTCACCGCCACGACCGCGCCGAGGCAGAAACGCCGTTTACCGACGACGCCCGTTTGGATCCACTTCTTTGCTTTCAAGAACATACGTTTCAACCTCTCCTTGTTTTTGACAACGCAACCCGGACTCGACCGTGAGTCCGTGTGTAAGCGCTTACATTCCCTGTCAGCGCTTTCACCTTGTGAAGGGCCCGCAGCGGCAGCAAACCCCTGATATTCCTAAAAGCGCTTGCATCCCCGACTGTGCGAGAATGAATGTAAGCGCTTACATTTCGCTGTGCCGTTTTTGGGCAATGTAAGCACTTGCATTACCTGCGAGCGCCGTGCCCCGGTGTAAGCGCATACATGGCACTGTGACCTACTGCAAGCACGCATCCCACGGAACGCCTGAGTCTTACGCTATCCGATCTTCGCGCGGATTACAAATCGGTCTTGCGCGCGCAGCGCTTGCTGCCAAAGCTCAATATTACAAGCTCGTCTCCGCCGTACCTGTGTCTGTCACCACTGACTGTCTCCACGTTTGTGCCCACCGGCACTGCATACACGAAGCAACCCACCGCGTTATGCCAAGCCTGAGATTCGGTTCACTCAAGTGATGACAGCCAGCGACCACACACTGCCCTGACCACGTGGCTGGCGGTCGGTTGCCTGCCCGAACACGCGCAGCGTACTATCGAACGCTGACTGCCACCCGCTTGCCGACGTGCACACAACGCCACCGAAAACCCACCCTGCCCTCGTTGCATAGCGCTGCCGTTCCCGCCTTGCCATGAGCTCGCTCGCACACAACGCCGGCATCGACACGCCTTCGCCCCGCAAACGCTTTCGCCTTCCTCGCGCTCCCATGCTTTTGTTGGCCGGTGCGCTGCTCGTGTTCGGCTTCGCGCCTTTCGGGCACTGGTACGTGGCCTTTGTGTCACTCGGTTTGTTCCTGTCGCTACTGTCGTTCGGCCACCGTCACCGCGCCACGCTCTGGCAGGTCGTGGTGCGCTCGGTGCTCTATGGGCTGGGCATGGCCGGCGCAGGCGTCTGGTGGATGTTTGCGCTGTTTCGCTACACCTACCAGTACGATGCCGCGACGTCACTGGTGCTCACGGTCGCATCGCTGAGCGCGCTGGCAGTCTTGTATTTTGCGCCACTCGGTGTGCTGCTCTGGGCCGCGTCACGGCTGCCGTTCAAGGCAATCACGTTCCCGTCTGCCTGGGTCTTGGCCGAGTGGCTTCGCACCGTGCCAGTCTTGGGTTTCCCGTGGTTTTTTGTCGGGACGGCCTTTGTCGAGACCCCGCTCATCGGCTACGCACCGGTTTTGGGCGTGTTCGGTGTGAGCTGGCTGGTGGCCTTCCTGTCCTATGCCCTCTACGCCTGCGCTCAACGCCTGACGGACGCACGCACCGGCCGCACCGCCGCACCAGCCCGATTGGTCGCGCTCACCGCCGGGGCGTTCACGGCCGTGTTCGCAATTGGCCTGGTGGGCCAACAGGTGGCCTGGACCGAACAGTCCGACACCGATCCGATCTCGGTCATGCTGATGCAGACGCACAAGACCAAGGCACCCCAACCACCGGCCGTGCTGACGACAGATTCACCGAACGCAAGCGACGGTCCGGTGCAGATCGAAAGCGACAAGAACGCGGAGACGCTGCTGAACCTGACCCTGGCTGCGCTGCGCGACAGTGCCACGCCGCCCGATGTGGTGGTGTGGCCCGAGAACGCCTTGTCCCGGTCGTACCGGGTGGACGGGGAAGACGTCATCGCGTTGCGCGACCGCATCCGCGCCGAAGGCGTGAGCGTCCTGACCGGCGCCGCGACATACATCGCGACCGGCGAGCGAGACCGCAGCTACCGCACCAGCCTCATTCACCTGGCCGACGAGCTGGCCTACTACCACAAGCAGCGCCTCGTGCCGGTCTACGAACACACGTCCTTTCCGACCTGGTTGGTGAGGATGCTTCCGGTGCTGGACTCGGGTCTCGTGACCCAACCGGAGTTGCAGCCGCAACGGCCGTTCCGCGTGGCGGGCCACGCCATCAGCGCGGCAATCTGCTTCGAAATGGTGTTTCCCGATCTGTGGGCGAGCCAGGCCGCGCAGGCGGGCGCCATGTTCACCGTCAGCAACGACGACGGCATCAGCTACAAAGGCCTCGGCGCGCACCACATCTTTCAGGCCGGGCAGATGCGGGCCGCCGAAACCCGCCGCGCCGTGGTCCGCGTGGCCAACGCCGGTATCTCCGCGATCATCGACCCGCACGGCCGCGTGCAGGAGAAACGGACCCTGCAGGCCGGCGTGATCCTCGGCGAGGTGAGCATGCGCAGCGGGACAACGCCCTTCATGCGGTTCGGGTCGACACCGGTGTTGGGGTTGAGCGTCGGGTGCCTCGTGCTGGCCGCCGGGGTGAGGTTTCGGCGGCCGAAGGCGCAACCGGCGTAGCCAGGCACGCTACCAACCGCAGTTGCGTGCAGGGACCGTGGTTTCGTCGTTGGTCAGAAAGGCGTTGTTTCGACTGCCGGCGAAGGACATGCCGTCCTCGAAAGCGCAGCCGAGCTGGATGCGGTTGCCGAGGATCTGTTCCTTGTACTGCAGGCACATCTCGACCGTCCAGTTGGTCGGCACGATGAACGAGTCGCGCCAGTTGTCCTCGATGGTGCCGTACACGCTGCAGATCTTCTGGCCCTGGGTGAGGCTGCCCGGCGAATTCTCGACCAGCTTGGAGGTGGTCTTGATGATTTCCTCGTTGCGGCTGCGGATCTGCACGGTTTCCCGCTCGAGGGTGATGAACTTTGCCTCGAGCGTGCCGGCCGAGTCGATCTGCACCGAAATCGACCGCCAGAGCGCAATGCCGATCAGCACAACACCGAACACCGTCAGGAAGACGCCACCGAGGCCGAAGGTGCCGTGCCGGAAGTACGCCGCTGACACCGTCAGGAGCATCAGCGAGCCGATGGCGATGCCCGCGATGATGGTGATGTCGACCATGTTCATGTCGCGTCCTCCCTGTGCGGTGTGGCGTGCGGAACACCGCTCAACGGCCCACTGCTGCCGATACAAACCGGGCAAGACACCCGTTTTACAACACTGTACCGGTGACGTGGCGACCGCCGCATGCCCAAAATGGGTCAAGGTGCCCCGCCTGTGCACGCACGTTTTTGAGGGGAGCACGGCTGCGCCCGGCCCACCGACCGTATGCGCGCGAACCGTTTCGGCGTGAAAATCAGTCGCTGAGTGGCAACACCCAGCGCGCCTGCACGGCCGATTGCCCGGCCAGCGTGGTGTTGTGCAGGCCGATGTGGCCGCTGTGCAGCGCGCAGATCTGCTCGACCACACAGAGGCCGAGCCCCGAGCTCTTGCGTTTGCTGTCGGGCCGCGCGGTGGAGAAGAAGCGCTCGAACAGCCGGGCCTGGGCGTAGTCGGGGATCGGCTCTCCGGTGTTGGTGACGGCGATCTCGACGCTTGGCGCGTCGCTCCCCGACGCGGTGACGGCGGTGGTCAGCTGCACTGTGCCCCCGGGCGCGCAGAAGTCGAGTGCGTTGGTGAGGAGGTTCGAGAGCGCGGTGGTCAGGAGGAAACGGTCACCGCGCACGTGGGCACCCGCCAGCGCCGTCGCCGCGACCTCAAGCGTGATGCCCTTCTGCCGCACGCGCGCGTCGATCGAAGTCAGCACCTCGTCGACCACCTCGGCGAGGCTGACCCGCTCGCCGTCGCTGCTCTCGCGGTTCTCGAGCGCCGCCAGCAGCAGCAACTGCTCGATGATCTGCTGCATGCGCGTGACTTCGGCGTCGATGTTCTCCATGAACTGCTGGCGCTTGGCCTCGGGCAGGTCGGTCTGTAGCAGCTCGGTGGCCGCCGAGATCGCGGCGAGCGGGCTCTTCAGCTCGTGCGTGAGCGTGTGGGTGTAGTTCTCGACGTAGAGCTTGCCGTCGAGCTCGGTGCGCAGGTGCTGTAGCGCGTCCGAGAGCTGGCTGAAGCCCGTTTCCATGAACATCGGCGGGCTCGCCTTCTTGCCGCGCCGCACCCGCTCGACGAAGCGCATGAGCTGATCGAGCATGCGCTGGTACCAGATCACCAGCGCGAGGCCGGTGAGCGTCAGCACCGCCAGCAAGCCAAGCCCGGCTGCAGTCAGGCGGTACTCGGCGTCGCCGATGAAGGCGACAATGCTCTGGTGCGGTTTGATGAGGGTGAAGACGCCCAGCAGTGTATCGCCGTCGCGGATGGGCGCGGCGACGTACATCTCGCCGCTGGTGATGTCCTCGGCGTCGCGCAAGGACGTGCGCGCGCCGTACTCGCCGAGCAGCGTGCGATGCACGTCGCGCCACTCGCTGTAGTCCTCGCCCACCTGGGCCGCGTCGCGCGAGTGGTAGCGCACCACGCCCGCCGCGTCGGTGATGTAGAACTGCATGTTGGTGTCGGACTTGAGGTGCGACCAGATCATCGCCTCGGGGTTGCGCTGCTGGTAGCGCGTGACCGCCGCGTCGAGCGCGTCAAACTCGGGCGTGCCGTCGACGAAGAGTGGCGTGAGCAACTCGGCCAGCAAATTGGCGTTGTCGACCATCGCCTCCTCGCTGATCTGCCGGAACGACGGTTTGATCTCGTCGAAGAACACGTTCCAGACGAAGATGAGCGTGACGCTCAGCAGGATGAAGTAGAAGATCGCCAGCCGGCCGAACACGCTCACGACTAGCCCGCCTTGCCGGTCACGCTGGTGTAGCTGTAGCCGAGGCCGTGGTGGGTCTTGATCGGCATGGCGTCGGGGTCGACCGCACGCAGCTTCTTGCGCAAGGTCTTGATGTGGGTGTCGACGGCGCGCTCGAAGCTCGTGTCCGGGTCCTCCCAGACCGCCTGCATCAGGTGGTCGCGGCTGAACACGCGGTTCGGCTGCTCGGCCAGGGTTTTCAGCAGGCGGTACTCGTAGCGGGTGAGGTCGAGCGGGGTGGCAACGTAGGTGATGCACTTGGCGTCGTCGTCGACCTGGAGCCGGTCGTCGGGTGTCGCCACCGTCACTGACGCAGCCGGCGTGCGGGTGTAGCGGCGCAAGACAACCTTGACCCGGCTCACCAGCTCGCGGAGGCTGAAGGGCTTGGTGACGTAGTCGTCGCCGCCGATCTCGAGGCCGATGAGCTTGTCGATCTCCTCCTGCCGCGCGGTCAGGAAGATGATGGGCACGTCCGACACCGCCTTGATCTCGCGGCAGAGCTCGAAGCCGCTGGTGTCGGGCAGGCCGACGTCGAGGATGATCAGGTCGATGGCCTCGCGCTCGAGCAGTGCGAGCGTGCCGGCGCCGAGGTCCAGCCAGTGGCAGCTGAACGACTCGGCTTCGAGCGCGTGGACCACCGCCTCGGCGATCGAGGGCTCGTCTTCGACGATGAGGATGTGTTTCAAGCGGGTTCCCGTCTCTGGCTGGCGCTGACCACAAGCCGCAACGGCGAGTTGGGCTGCACGCTGCGAAAAGGGTAGCAAGTCACCAGCAGCAGTTCGTTCTTTTCGCCGCGCAACAGCTGCGTGTGCCGGCTGTCCACCACCTCGATGCGCGAGACAGTGTAAGCGCGGGTGTCGCCGTCGCCCGCGTCGAGCTCGAGCGTGTCGCCGGCGGCCACGTCTTCGAGGAAGGCGAAGTGGCTGTCGTTGTGGCCTGCGATGATCGAGCGGCCAGAGGCACCGGGCCGTGCGCTGCCGACGAGGTGCCCCGGGCCGAAGGCCAACGCCTGGCCGCTGGTGGAGGAGAGCACGTAGACCGCCTCGTCCTGCCAGCGCAGCATCGCCACCGCGCTGAAGTCTGCCCAGGACCAGGGCTTGACCGCGTCGCCGGTCCCGTCCCCGCTCCGGTCGTGGGCGTGCCAGCTCCAGGCGATCAGCTGCTGGGCGACCACCGCCTTGAACTGCAGGTAGTTGGCGTGCGCGAGGCCGGCGACGCCCGCCCCCAACAGCAGCCAGAACGCGAGCCGCGCGATCATGCCGGCAGCCGGTCGAGCTCGGCGGACTCGCGCACCGTGCCCACCGAGAAGATGCGCCAGGCCTTGATCAGGGCCGCCGCCAGCAAGCTCAACAAGCTCACCAGGAAGGTCGGCAGGGTGCCGAGCGCCGTGGTCGGGAAGGCCATGCCCTGCGGCAGGATGTTGGCCACCTGGGTCTCGAGCAGCGGCTGGTCGGCGCGGCGCACCGGCTGATCATCAACAGCAACGTAGCTGGTGTACTCGCTCAGCACCCGGTGCTTGAGGGACACGTCGACAATCGCCTGGCGGAGCGCGGTGGGGTCACCCTGGCCCAGGTAGAGCTTGTCGTTGAGCGCGCGGATCTTCGCGCGGCCCCAGAGCGTGCTGACGCCCGCGGCCGGCGTGGCCTGCTGCAGCTGCAGCGGCACCGCAAGCGTCTCCCCGGCGAGCGTGCCTTCGAGCTGCACCGCACCGACCGGCTCGGACACGCGCAGCAGCACGTTGAGCGGCTCGCCGTAATACAGGTCCGGGATACGGTTCGGTTCGATCTCGAGCAGCTTGCCCTCGGCGTCGACCAACGCAATGTCGCGCATCGCCGGCGCGCTGATCTTGTCGAAGAGGCGCTGCATAGCGTCGTGCACGTCACCCACCTCGGCGATGGTCACCGAGGTGCCCTTGCCGAGCGTCGAGAGCTGACGAAAGAGGTACTGGTTCGGCGCCGAGCCGATGCCGACGCTGAAGAGCCGTGCATCGCCGAGAAACTGGTGCACCAGGCGGGTCAATGCGGCCTCGTTGCCGACCGCCCCGTCGGTGATGAACACCACCTGCTTCAGGTGCTCGGGCGACACCGCCGGGCGGCGCAGCGCCTGCAGCAACGCCGGCTCCATCTCAGTGCCGCCGCCCGCGTCGAGCTGCTGCACGAAGCGGCGCGCGGCGGAGAGGTAGTCCCCGCTCGCCGGGTGCGAGGCCGAAAAGAGGCTGCTGTGCTGGTCGTTGAATTCGATGATGTTGAAGCTGTCCTCGGGTGTCAGGCGGTCGAGGCCGTGCTGCAGCGCGGCGCGCGCCTGGCGAATCGGCTCGCCGCCCATCGAGCCCGAGGTGTCGATGATGAAGGTCACGTCCTTCGCCACCGCGCGCTGCGGGAAGGTCGCGGCGCTCGGCACCACACTCAGCAGCATGTAGTGTTCGGTTGCGGCGCCAGTCGGCGCCTCACCGTCCACCCCCGCGTCGGCCGACACCGACTCGACGTACAGCGTCGGCGCAGTGGCCGGGTTGTTCTGCTGCCAGCTCAGGTGAAAGTCCCGGTCCATCGGCTCGAAGCCGTTGCTGAGCTTCACGCTGTAGTGCATGTCGTCGTGCTGCTGCACCGCCACGAGGTGCGAGGTGCTGGTCGGCGCCAGCGCGGTGAAGCCCGTCTTCAACTCGATACGGATGTCGATCGGGTTGTTCGGCACACCCGAAGGGGTGTGCGAGAGCGCGGTGAAGAGCGGGTTCAGAAAAGTGTTCAGCCCGTCGTCGGATGGCGCGCGCTCTTCCGACTCCAGTTCCGGCACCGGGCCAAGCGGGCTGTAGCGCGGCGTCAGCGTGGTGGGCAGGCTCAGACGGTAGGTGTCGCCGTCCTGGCGCACCGTGTCGACGTAGCGGAGCTCGACGTCAATCTCCTCGCCCGCGCCGATGTTCGCCACAGCGAGGCGAAAGAGGTTCGGCCGCTCCAGCTGCAACAAGGCGGCCTGCTTGCCGTCCGCCTTGGCCGCGGCAAAGGTCGCCGCCGCCCGGGCCTTCTCGCGCAGCACCGCCTCCACCGTCCGCCCGCCGATGCGCACCAACAGGGAGTCCACCGAGGCACCGTCCGGCAAGGGGAACACGTATTCACCGGCGACAAAGTCCGGCCCCGTGTTCAGAAACTTCTGGGTGAGCGTGCCGTAGACCAGCAGCCCATTGACCTCGACATCGGCCCGCGCCGAGAGCAACACCGCGCTGTGCCGCGCCCCATCGCTGTCAACCACCGCAAAGTCACTCGCCCGCGCCGTCCCGGCGCTGATAGCCGAGAACAGCACCAGCAACGCACAGACCGCCAGACACCGCCCAAACGTGAAAAAGAACCCAATCGACTGCAACATGACCCTGTCTCCCCAATCTCGGATGGCAGCAGTCTAGGGAGGCGGTTTGAGGAACCGTTGTGGGAGTTGTGGGGGAATTGTGTGGTGGCGGGACGGACCTCTGCTTGTTAAGGGATAACAAAAACTACTCAACAACGATCAGGATCCGTTTTTTTCCACATCGCCGATAAGACTGCATCTGGTATGTAAACAGTGTCGCGGGCATTCAAAAATGCACCACCCGCGACAACCGCAATGTATTCGTTGTGGGCCACAACACGCTTACCGAATAAAAAACAGCGGCAACCGCCGCTCCTTCGCGCGTTTCCTGCACGTATGCAGGTTTGCATTTGCCTTTGTGTTTCCACACGATCTTTAGTCACCAAAACGGGCTCTGGCCAGTCTAATCAGCCCCCTCCACCGACTCAAGACTGTGCAAATTAGCGTTCACGCAAGGCTTCCATCAGAGCCACCTTTATTGGCGCAATGAAAAAATCTAACAGTGGACGTGTCTCCGTGATGATCTCAGCGCTCGCACTCATGCCAATGTGAATCGGTTCTGGGTGACCGTTTATCTCGAAACTCACTTCCCTGAGAGCCAATCGCGCTTTGTAAAACAAACCGGGCTGATCACTGAGCGGTGTAGCATCACCACTGATGTAGATCAGGTCGGCCGATACGCTGCCATAACGCGTATAGGGAAAAGCGTCAACTTTGATGCGGGCAGTCTGCCCGGCGCGCACGAAACCGGCTTCACGACTGGGTAGCATGACCTCCACAATGAGTTGGTCATTCGCGGGCACGAGCGTCAACAAGGCATCACCGGCGTTGACATACACGTCTTCAGCGTGAATTTGGAGCCCGTCAACGACGCCCGAGCGCGGCGCGACTATCCGTGCCCGGCCTATCTCGTGCTCGACCTGCTTCAGGCGAGCGAAGAGGTCGTCTGATCTTTCACGGTAAAGTTGCAATGACTCCGTCACGTCTAACTGAAACCGCCGGAAATGGTCTTGCTTGTCCTGGCTGAGTGCGTGCATACGAGTGGCGAGCAGGGCCAGTTGCGCCTCTATCTCCTGGGCAGACGCGCTCGCGTCTATCGACTGGATTTCTGTGGTCTGGGCGTCAAACTCAGAAATTGCCTCCCCAGCTCTCAACAAACGGCCGCGCTGCAACCGAGTATCCATGATCAGAGCGACTTGAACAGCGCGATCGAGCTGGACCTTCAGTACCCGCCGCTCTCGCTCAAGGGTATTGATCTGCCGTTGTGAAGACGCCATGCCATCGCTCTCCGCCGCCAACCGCTGCATCAGCCACCGTCTGTCGACAGAAGACATACCGCTGAGCCGTTGCGCGTCAGCGCCAACCGTCGGGCCGGACACCAAGTCGGCGAACTCGATCGTCGACATGTGCCTTAATGCGGTCTCGCGCGAGCGAATCATGTCGAGTTCAGCAATGAGCTGGTCCCGTCGAGTGACCAATGAGCCATCGTCTAACTGAATCAGTAAGTCTCCCTCCTCGACTGATTGGCCATCTTTGACCGCCAGCTGCGCAACCCGCTCTGAACTCGTCGCCCGCAACACCTTGACCTGGCCCGCCGGGACCACCTTGCCGGTCGCCTGGGTCACCACTTCGACTTCGGCGACGAAACCCACCGCGACAAAAATCCTCCGATCCACATAAGCTATAGATAATGACTGGTCCCTAAGTGGGCTAAGAAAAGAACCTTTAAAACCAAATGGAGCGTGATATCCTGGTGGTAATCAGTGCTAATGTATCATTTCAAATAGTGTTT
>JBCCUP010000111.1 GCA_039196715.1 Pseudomonadota bacterium | reverse complement strand
CGCGAATTTCACGCAGAGGTTGCGCCCGGCCACGCGCACGCGTGCGATGTCCGACGCCACACCGCCGGTCAGCGGTTCGACGGCCTCCACGTCGTCGGCGGCGCCGAGACCGAGCTCGACGACGAGTTGCCGGCAGCGGGTGTCGAGTGTCGTCATGGGCAGTGTGATGGGCTGTGATGCAACTGTGGAGTATCGCACCCCGGGAGGGGCGTGTCGTCGGCCGCGACGCGCGCGGCTGGGGGCCCTGAAATCGGCTAGGGTTGCAGTCGACCTGTCGTGTGCGCGTGCCATGAAGCTCATCAGCTGGAATGCCCAACAGAAATTCCGCGAGAAGATTCAGCACTTCTGCCCGCGCGAGTGGGACGTGTTGGTGGTGCAGGAGTGCGAGTTCACCGACACGGCGATCGCGCGGTACCGCGAGGCCGGCTGGCACGGCTGTTGGGACGGGGAGAACCGGCACAAGGGCCTCGGGGTGTTTGTGCCGCTCGGGTCGTCGATCACCCGCCTCGACTGGGCCGTGCACGGCTGCCGCCACTTCCTGCCCGTGCGGCTCGGCAACGGCGTGGTGCTGGTGGGTGTCTGGGCCATGGGTGGCACCTCACCCAGCGTGTCCTACGCCGGGCAGGTCGCGCGGTTCATCGAACAGCACGGCAAGCAGATTGCGGCGGGGCCGGCCTTGCTGATTGGCGATTTCAACAGCAACGCGATCTGGGACACGCGGCACAAGACCGCCAACCACACCCGCAACCACGCGCTGCTGAATGCGATGGGCTTGCAGAGCCTCTACCACGTGCAGCACGCCGAAACGCAGGGGCAGGAGCGCATTCCGACCTTCTACCTGTACCGGCACCGGCACAAGCCCTACCACCTCGATTATGCCTACCTGCCCGACGACATCGTCGGCGCGTCATCTCTGGTGGTCGGTGACCCGGATACCTGGTTGCAACTCAGCGACCACATGCCCTTGTTCATCGACGTCGCGGTGCACGGGTGGGACGCGGCGGCTGTTCAACCACGCTAGATGTTCGGGTTTGTGTGTGCGGTTTCCGTGGCGATCCACACATTCCCGTCGGCGCGCGCGCAGTCATGCGTCGCTGAAGCTGGCGGTGAGGGTGTCGGCCAACCAGCGCTCGAAGGGGTTGCCGAAATCCGCCCGGCTGAGCAGGTAGGCCTGGGCTGCAGGCACCGCAAGAGGGCATCGGTGCGACACCATTCCCAATGCCTGTGCATGCGGTAGCAGCGGCTTTTCCAGCGTGGTCAGCAGGGCGTGACTGGTGTTGGCGAGCGCGAGCGCGCCGAGGAACGTCGGTGCCACGGCGACAAAGCGCCGCTCGATGCCCCGCCGGCTGGCGGCTTGCTCGACCGGCCCGGGCGATCGGCCACTGCCGCCGACGCCGATGTGGTGCGCGGCCCGCCATCGCGTGAGCGTGGGCGAGTTGGCGAAGGGGTGCGTGGCAGGCGCGAACACGGAGAAAGCCAAGGGCGGTATCTCATGGTATTGCAGGGCCGCGTCCTTGACTTCTCGACCGAAGCCGAGTGCGACGTCGGCCTCGGCGCGGGCGACGGCTGCCGGGAAGTCGGGGGTGTGGATGAACTCGACGCAGATACCCGGCGCGTCGGCGTGCACCTGTGCGATGAAGTCGGCAAAGAGCGGCACGCCGATATCCCGGGTTGCGATCCGTACCGTGCGTGTGCTGGTGTCCGGGTCGAAATCCTGACGGGTGTTGAGGACAGCGTCGAGGTGCCGCACGGCGTGTTCGACGGGCGCCTGCAGCGCGGTGGCCAGGGCGGACAGTTCCATGCTCCTGCCGTTGCGGACCAGCAGGGGATCACCGAAGTGCGACCGCAGTCGGGCCAGGGCGTGGGAGGTGGCCGGCTGGGTGCGGTGGATCTGTTCGGCGGCGCGCGACACCGAGCGCGTGCCGAGCAGGGCGTGCAGGGCTGTGATCAGGTTGAGGTCGATACCGGTCAGACTGTTATTCATAGTGTGGATATAAATATACAAATTATCAATTTGATGCATGAAAAAGCATGCGCAATGCTCGCTCATCGCGTCAACTCAAAGGAGCAGCCCCCATGCGACCCACACCGAGATTCACCCGAGCCGCGGCGCTCGCCACGGCAGCCTGCACGAGTGCCGTGGTCGCCGCCGTGGGTGCGGCGAATGCATCGTCAACCGACACCGCCGTGTTGCACGGCGAGTGGCAGAGCCTGGCGTGCGAGTTGCGGCCGCAATCCGGGCCCGACGGCGTGCAGGACTGGTACCTGACCCGTCGCATCACGTTCTCCGACAACCGCATCGACGCGCGTTTCACCAACTACGCCGACCCGGCGTGCCAGACGCCGGTGCTGGAGTTGGCGTTTGGCGGCGATGTCACCGTGCTCGGGCCCTCCGCGGTCGCACCCAGCGCGATGAACGTGGACCTGGTGGTCAACGACTACCTGCGGTTGACGCCCCGCGCGCAGGGCATTGCCGACTACCTCAACAGTGACCCGAGCTGCGGCGCCGGCGGTTGGGCGCCAGACGCCGAGCAGGACGTGTTCGCGAGTGGCTGCGCGGCCATGGGCGTTAGCGCAGCGAGCCCGACCACCGAGTACGAGGTGCTCTACGTCAACGGCGGGCGGCTCTTCTTTGGTGCGCGGCCTGTCGATGGCAAACCCCTGGCGACGCCGGACACCCGGCCCGGCGCGCTGCAGATGCCGTTGACGCTGGTCCGGGGCGGCGCCACACAGTCCGTTGGCGCAGGCGACGCGCGGGTGCCGACGGCGGTCGAGATCGTCCAATTTGAGCAGCAGCCGGGTGCGGACCCTGCGGAGGTGCGTGCCTTTTTCGAGACGATCACAGCCCGGATGAACCAGAACGACACGCTGCTGTACCGCAGCGTTGCCGAGGGTGAGAACGGCACCTGGCTGTGCGTGAACTACTGGACCTCGATCGACGACATGCGCACCCTCAACCAGCAGGCGCAAACCTGGAAAGACGCCTTCGCGACCATGGGCGCGCTGGCCAAGCCCGAGAGCTTTCGCCTGTCGAGTTACCGGCTCGGCGCGGGCTGAACGCCACAGCCGAGGTGGCCGCGCGCTGCACCGCGCAGTAGGCTTGGGCGCGGAGTCAGTCTGCGGCGGGGATCGGATGGCAGTGACGGTACGCAAGCGGCCACGCCCCGGCGCGGTGGGGTCACGCCGGTGAACGAGCTCGCGTGCCTGCGGGCCTTCGTTCGGGTGGTGGAAGCCGGCAGCTTCACGGCCGCTGCGCGCCAGTCGGGCACGGTCAAATCGGTGATCACCAAACGCGTCAACCAGCTCGAGGCGCACCTCGGGCTGCTGTTGATTCAGCGTTCGACCCGGCGGCTGACGATCACCGACGCCGGGGCCGCGTTCTACGAGCGGGCAGTGCACCTCCTGGCCGAGCTCGACCACGCCAAGGCGGTAGTCAGTTCGGTCGAGTGGGGCTTGTCGGGCCAGTTTCGCGTCAGTTGCGTGCCGTCGTTCACCGCGGCCTACCTCGCGGAGGACCTGTGCGATTTTCAGGCGGAGCACCCCGACCTCGCGATCGAACTGCAACAGCACGCGCGGTTTTGCGACCCGGTCCAGGAGGGGTTTGACGTCTGCCTGCAGGCCGGTGGCGGACACAGCGGCATCCTCGAGAAAGTCGACATCCTGCCGCTGCGGCGCGTACTGGTCGCCACAGCCGGGTACCTCGCGCGTGCCGGCAACCCGGACACACCCGAAGCGCTGAGCACGCACCGCTTTGCCCACAACAACCACGTCGAGCCCGATTGCGTGGTGCCCTTCATGGTGGCGGGTCGGCGACAGGACGTGGCCATCGCTCCGACGCTGCTGACCAACAGCACCTGGTTGTTGCGCGCCGCGGTGCTGCGCGGCGACCACATGGCGATGTTGCCCGCGTTCTTCATCGAGTCCGAGTTGGTTTCGGGTGCACTGGTGCCGGTCTTGCCGGCGCTCGAGATCGCCTGCCCGCAGCTCTCGGCCTACTACCGTCGGACGGCCCACGTGCCCATGAAAGTGCGGATCTTCATCAACTTTCTCCGCCAGCGCTACGGCGAGACGCCGGTGTGGGAACAGCGGATCCTGGCGGCACGCCCGGAGCTCGCAGCCGTGTTCGGTGACCGCGCTGGCTGAGCGTTCGCGGCCTTGATTGTTCGCGTTTCGCGCACACACCGTGCGCCTGGGTGCCCATTACTCGTCGATTGCAATCCAATATACTGCCGAAAGCCGAGCGGGCTCGGACCGTGACGGCACCACACACCACCCGGAGGTGACCTGTGAGCTCAGCGGAGAAGCCCATCGAGCGGTTGCGCGCGCACAACGTCGAGTTCGAGAAGGCGGTGCTGCGGCTGCACGACCGCCTCGCGGTCGCGGTCGGCTACGCGGCATCGAACGTGTCGATGCTGATGGGTGACGACGGCGTGGTGATTGTCGACACCACCGAGAGCACCGCCGCCGCCAGCAACATCCTCGCGGCCTTTCGCGAGGTCACCGACCTGCCGGTCAAGGCGATCATCTACACGCACAGCCACCGCGACCACATCGGCGGCGCGAGTGTCTTCGCCGAGGGCGGCGAGCCGGAGGTCATCTCGCGCGCCAACCTCTCACTCGACATCATGGACGACGGGTCGGGACGGCCGAACCCGAAGAAGGCCATCCTCGACCGCACCAAGCGGCAGTTCGGCATGGGGCTCGCCGACAAGACCGAGCGCATCAGCCTCGGCGTCGGCCCGTCCGACCGGCCGATGCAGGGCATGGGCGCTGGCTTCCTTCAGCCGACGCGCACCTTCGAGGGCGACCGCCTGGACGTGTCGTTGTGCGGTTTCGACCTCGCGTTGCACGCCGCGCCGGGCGAAACGGATGACCACCTGGTGGTGTGGTGGTCTGAACCGAAGATCCTGATTTCCGGCGACAACTATTACAAGTCCTTCCCCAATCTCTACGCCATCCGCGGCACGCGCTACCGCGATTTCGACGTCTGGGCCGACACGCTCGAGATGCTGACCGGCTTCGACGCCGAGCAACTCGTGCCCGGCCACACCCGGCCGCTGGCGGGGCGTGAGCTGATCCGATCGCACCTGCTCGACTACGCCGCCGCCATCCGCAGCGTGGTGGCGCAGACCGTCGACGCGATGAACCGCGGCGAGACGCCGCTCGAGATCATCGAGCACGTCGCGCTGCCGCCCGAATTCGCCGAGAAACCCTTTTTGCAGGAGTTCTACGGCTGCGTGCAATGGTCCGCGCGGGCGTACTTCGAAGGCGAGCTCGGTTGGTTCGACGGCAACCCGACCCACCTCTTTCCGACGCCGCGCCGCGACCGGGCGAGCCGCCTGGTGGACCTCGCTGGCGGGGTGGACGCCGTGCTCGCATCCGCTCAGGGTGCACTTGGAGACGGCGAACACCAGTGGGCATGCGAGCTCGCCGACCTCCTGCTTGACCTCGGGCACGCACCGGACACGGTCAAGGCCCTCAAGGCGGATGCGCTGGAGGCACTGGCCGACCAGACACTCAACGCCTGTGCGCGAAACTACTACCTGGTGTATGCGCGCGAGCTGCGCGCCGGAGCGGTGTGATGACCCTGTACTTTCTGGTGTTCTTTGCGGCGGTGATCGCCGAACTCGTCAAGGGGTTGAGTGCCAACGGCACACCGCCGGTGTTGCAGAAGTTCGACTGGCAGCTCGACCTCGCGCACCGGATGTGGACCCACATCAAGACCGTGCGTGTCGTGTTGGGCTTTGCCCTGATCGTGTTGTTCTTTGCCATGACCGGCGATCAACAGGTGCGCGCGGTGCCGGGCAGCATCCTGCTTGGCATGCTCTGGGCGGGCATCTACTGGGTGTTCAACCACTACTGGGTGGGCCGGGTGAAATTCCAGCCGCTCGGTCAACGGGTGTTCGCAAACGCCGCCGACAACACGGTCGACCCGGCCTTGCCGGTGATCGGAGTCAGCGTCAACGGCGCGACCAAGGCCTACCCGACCAGCATGCTGTTCTACCACCACCAGGTGCCTGACGAGATCGGCGGGCAACCGGTCTGGGCCACCTACTGCGGGCTGTGCCGCAGTGGCCGCATCTACGACCGCACCGTCGATGGCCAGCCGCTGGATTTCGAGCTGGTCGGGGCGATCACGTTCAACGCGGTGTTCACCGACCGTCAAACCGGGTCCTGGTGGCGGCAGGAGACCGGTGAGGCGGTCAAGGGCCCGCGCAGCGGCCACGTGCTGAGCGATATCCCGTTCGAGCAGATGAGCCTCGCCCACTGGCTGGAGAAACACCCGGACTCCGAGATCCTGCAGTACGACCCGGACTTCAGAAAGCAGTACATGATGCGCGACCGCATGATGAACTACGAAGCCAGTCTGCCCCGCTGGCACATGCAGGAGCGTCCGGCGCTCGTGATCGGGGTCGAGGTCGACGGCGCGGCGCGCGCCTACGACTGGGACGAGATGAAAAAGCGGCGCGTGGTCTCGGACCAGCTCGGCGACACACCGGTGTTGGTGGTGAGTGCCGCCGACGAATCCTTGGCCGCGGTCTACGACCGGCGAGTCGACGGTCAGACCCTGGATTTCACCTGGTCGGATGACGTTCTGAGCGACACCGGCACCGGGTCCCGCTGGACGGCACTCGGCCGGTGTGTCGAGGGGCCGCTCGCTGGCACGCAACTGACCGCGCTGCAGAGCTACCAGCAGTACGTTCGCGCGTGGATCGCCTTTCACGAGGGCACGGACTTCTACGACTTCAATCAGGCACGTTCGTAGCGGGGGCTGTCATGACGGCGTACCACGATCGACAGGACTTCGAGATGGGTCACTGGCCCGCACTGCGGGCGCAGTTCAACGCATTGATCACCGTGGTGACCGACGAGAACACCCTGAGTGTGAGCTTCAAACAGGAGCTCTTCACCATGGCGAGCCTTGCCAGTGGCTGCCAGCATTGTCAGTCGCACGGCGCCTTTCACCTCAACGCGCTGGGTGTCGACACCGCGCGCATCCGCGCACTGTGGGAATACGAGACGTCCGAGTTGTTCACCGACGCCGAGCGCGCGGCGCTCGACCTCGTGCGCGCCGCGTCGCAGAGCCCGAATGCGACCACTGCAGCACACGTCGAGGCCTTGCGTGTGCACTACAGCAACGCCGAGATCATCGAGATTCTCGCAGTCAACAGCCTGGCCGCCTGGCTCAACCGCTGGAACGACACCATCGCGACCGTCACCGACCAGGAGTCGGTGGACTGGGCGACCGAGAACCTCTCCGACGTCGGTTGGCACATCGGCAAACACACCGGTGAGCGCGACGAACAGCGCCAGGCGCACCCGATCAACCTGGGGTGGATCAACAAAGGGCAATAATGTCCAGACTGCGCCGCGTGCGGCACAGCAGTCTGCCTGCGCTGCGACAGGCGACCTGACACCGAGGAAGACAACATGGCGGAATACAACAACCGGCAGGATTTCGAGATGGGCCACTGGCCCGAGTTGCAGGGCGCGTTTCTCGGGCTGGTCAAGCTGGTTCAGAGCGACCGAGAGCTCTCGCGGCAGCAGAAAATCGAGCTGTTCACCATGGCGAGCCTGTCGAGCGGGTGCCAGCATTGTCAATCGCACGGGGCCTTCCGGTTGAACTCGATGGGCGTCGACACCGACCGCATCCGGGCCATCTGGGAATACGAGACCTCCGAGCTGTTCTCGGCCGGCGAGCGCGCTGCGCTCGACCTGGTGCGGGCCGCGGCGCAGATTCCCAACGCCACCACGCCCGCGCATTTCGAGGCGCTGCGTGCGCACTACACGAACACCCAGATCCTCGAGATCCTCGCGGTCAACAGCCTGTCGGCGTGGCTCAACCGGTGGAACGACACCATTGCGACTGTGACCGACCAGGAGTCGGTCGACTGGGCTGAGGCCAACCTCGCGGACCTTGGCTGGCACAAGGGCAAGCACGCGGGCGAGGCGAGTGAGCAGCGCACCGCGCACCCAGTGAACACGGGCTGGGTGGAAAAGGAGCCCGACTGAGGCACGTCGACTAGGCTTGGAGGACCCGCTTCACACCGCAGGAGGCCCCTTGTGAAGACGTCCCTGACCGAGCAGCTCGGGATTGAGCTGCCCATTGTCCAGGCACCCATTGGTGGCGCGGCCGTGCCGACCCTGGTGTCGGCCGTGTCGAACGCCGGCGGGCTCGGCACGCTGACCCTCACCGGCTGCGACACCGACACCGCACGCGCGCGCATCCGGGCGACCCGTGCGCTGACCGACAAGCCGTTTGCCGTCAATGCCCTGTTGCCCTACGAGGGCCATTTCGAAGACGCGCTGGATGTGGCGTTGGGGGAGCAGGTCGCTGTCGTCAACCTGTTCTGGGGTGACGCGGGGCCGTGGGCGAACCTGGTGCACGACGCCGGTGCGTTGTTGTCGGTGCAGGTCGGCAGTGTCACCGAGGCCGAACAGGCCGTCACCGCGGGTGCCGACCTGCTGGTGGCGCAGGGCTGGGGTGCCGGTGGGCACGTACGGGGCAACGTCGACGTCCTGCCGTTTGTGACAACCGTGCTGGATAAAGTCAAGGGTGTCCCCGTTGTGGCGGGCGGGGGCATCGCCGACGGACGCGGACTTGCCGCCGTGCTCGCGGCGGGGGCCAGTGGCGCCTGCATCGGGACGCGGTTTCTCGCCGCGGCCGAGGCCGACGTGGCCGACACCTACCGTGAACACGTGCTCAAGGCAAACCAGGCCGACACGGTCTACACCACCGTGTTTGATCGCGGCTGGCCGGATGCGCCGCACCGGGTGTTGCGCAACAGCACCTACCTCGCCTGGGCGGCGGCGGGCGGCCCGCCGCGGGAGCGCCGACCCGGCGCAGAGGATGTGCTCGCGACCGACGGCAGCGGCCACGACGTGCAGCGCTACCTGTCCCACACCGCGACCTCGGACGTGCGCGGTGATGTGGAAGCCTTGGCCCTCTGGGCCGGACAGGGCGTAGGCCTCGTGCAGCGCGTGCAACCGGCTGCGGAGATCGTCGCCGAGATCGCCGAGGAGGCCCGACAGTCGAGCCGCGCGCTCGCGCAGATGCTGGATGAGAGCGCGTAGCGACGGGCCCGAACGCCACTAGCGGGAGAAGGTGATCCCCCGTTTGGGTCTTGACCTGTGTCCGGCGCGGTGGCTGACTGACCGGTGTTCCGGGTTCGGTAAGGGACATGACCGCGTAGGGTTGTCGGTCTCAATACGAGAGCGGTTGATTAGTATTGGATCTAACAAGAAGGATCTAATTTCCCTTGAAATTCAGTAGACATCAGTCTTTTATGCAGAAATATAGAGCGATGTAAGGCGGCATATTATTGTGCGGTTTCCCTCCTCCAGTATTGGAGAGTGTATTGTGCAGTGTCCCAAAGCCATTGATGTACCCGCCTTCTGGGCTATTGTAATTTCTGTCTATTCCGTACCTGTTTGTGGATCCGCCGAGGCCGTCGTGAAGGTCACCCCCTGTAGAAGTCGACAATGAGTGACTGTGTTTCGGGATTTGAGCAATTTCTAGGGTTACCATTTCCTCACCACCTTTTGTACTAGGCAAATACTTGTCACTCGCACCAAGGATGAATCTGTTCTGTGCTTCAACAAAAAAAGACCAGCCGGCTGGACATACGCTCGCGCCGAATTCAGTTGCGGGAAATGGAACTACTGCACCCGATGGAAAGCCGGCGTTATTGATTATTCCTTGCGTTATTTCCTCGTTTTCAACTATTGCGGCTACGATATTTCCTTGGGCTGACTCAATATCCTTAGCAAGTTCCTTTGCTGATTCCAGAGAGTGCTGCAGTTGATCAAGTTCTGATATTTGCCTCTCAGCGCTTCTTATAGAGTTTTTGAAAGCTGGTAGCTGCTGCCTGATTTCTTCAAAAAGATCCTCTGCACGTTCTTTTGTTGCTAATGCGTCTTGCGATCTATCTGTGATTTGTTGTACGCGAGAGGCTAGAGCCTTGCTCGTCGCGTTCTGTTTGCCTAACTGCTCATCTATATCGTTGAGTAGGCCTTGTGCGCGCTCTGTCGCACCTTGGACGCCTTCGAGTGCAGTTTCGAGACTTGTTCTAGCGGATACAACTTTGTCTACTTGATTTGCGAGGAAGCTCAGCTCTTCGTTGAGCTCTTGCGTTCTAAGCTTTCTGTCGCTCTGAAATTTATTCTCAAATTTTGCGAACTCTGCTATCGCTGTGCTCTCTACAACTTCAGAAGTCTGAGAGAGTACCCAGCCGAATCCGCCCAGTAGCGTAACTCCACCAAGGGCTAAAATTGCCTGAATACGGCGTGTATTCTTTTGATCAATTTTCCCCAGTTCGTCAGAAATTCGAATCGAGGCTGAATCGCGGCTCGCAGCTTGCCAGTGAGCGGAGCGCTCATCCATGTAACGCTTAATTTCATCAATTTGGTCCGCATTCAAGCTCACGGCTGGATCCTACTAGTTGAATTCGATCTGTGCCAGTCATTTATTTATATGCAGTGTTGCATTATTACTATATCGTACACCAACCGAAGGTCTTATTGTCAAGGAGCTGGTCGTATGAAACGTTCGTTCAGTGGAACTTAATCCCTTGGCGATGGCTTGATGATCTTGCTCAAGTATGTGACTTATCGTGATTTTTTTGGGGCTAGTCGAATTCTGTTCGAGATGGTTTGATGCTAATTTCACATCATTCAGAGCAAATTATTGAATGTCCACATCGGTTTCAATAGGCTTGTGACTGGCAGGGTTTGCTGATATTAGGGGACGCTCCAAGTTTGCAGATTCGGGCGGAGCTCGATCGCCTTTTCGCCGAGGGTCGCTGGGCCTACCGCTTCGATGTCGTTGCCACGCTCGCCGGCGCCCCGGACACGGGCGGGGCTGCGGCGGTCATGGTGCGTCGCAGCTTGCCCATATACCTCGG
>JBCCUP010000110.1 GCA_039196715.1 Pseudomonadota bacterium | reverse complement strand
TGGCGAGCGGAGAATTTTGACCCGCGTTTCACCCTCGCTGAGTGGCTGTGGATTGAGGTCGCGTAGCTGGACGACGTGCGCTGCCGCTCCGTGCTGGTCATAGAAGGCTTGTTGCATGGTGTGTTCCCTTGGGTGGATGAGCCGAATGCGTGAGACGACTCTTTAATGAATTAGATTCACTAACACTGTAGGGAAGCAGGCTGGCAAAGTCAACATTAATGAATATAATTCAGTTATGAGCAAGAACACCGGCAAACCCAAGCGCACGCGCGATCCCGATCGCAAGCTGGCAGCCTTGCATGCGGCTGCCCTGAACCAGTTCACCGAGCGGGGCTATGAACCCGTGTCCATCTCGAGCATCGCCAAAGAGGCGGGTATCGCAGTTGGTACCGTGTACCGTTTCTATGAGAACAAGTTGTCCCTGCTGCGTGCCATGCTCGAAGGTGTGGAGGCGGATTTTGTGAGCCGCATGGAGCAGGATTGGGTCAAAGGCGGTGACCACGACAAGCGCCTGGATCGGATCTGCGAGGGTGTGTTTGAGGTCGCGAAAGAGCGCAACACGCTGATTCGTCTTTTCGCCATGACCACGGATGTGGTCTACGAGGACGGCTCGCTTCCGGGCGATCGCATTCAGGCGCAGATCAGACGCATGTACGAAGAGGCAACCGCCGCTGGCGCATTCCGCCAGGGAGACGTGGACATGATGTCTTCGATGGCGCACGGGTTGGTCGAAGGCGCCTTGATGCACTGGATGAGAACGGGATTTCCGGATGGACGGCGCGCTTCGAGCCAGCTTGCAGCTGTCATGAAATCAGGTTTCCTGGCGTGAGCCCGGGCACGCCTGCTCGCCCAACCGGGCGGCCACAGTCAATCGGACCGGCCATCAAACGTGCCCTCGGTCACGAGGTACAGCAGCATGACGCCGAGGGCCTGCAGCGCGAGCAGTGAGCGCTTGGCCGTGCGCCGGGTGTGTCGCCGCACGCGGTGGTAGGTCAGCGACAGCCGGTGCCGGTGCACAACCGCATCGAACATCGGCTCGGTGTCGCAGCCGAAGTCCGCCTTGTAGGAGTCTGTCGAGCCGCGCATGAAATCGTATTCGGTCAAGCCGCGCGCGCGACAGGTGCCCATTTCTGCCATGTGCGAGACGAACAGCGGCATGTAGCGGTTGACAGCCGTGTTGCTGAATCCGCTTTGGTAGTAGTGGCAGCGGCCCTTCGAGTAGTAGAGGTGGAGTGCCGCGGCGGGTTGATTCTTGATGCTGAAGATCACCACGTCGGCCTGGTGGCGGCCGCTCAGGCGCCGCAGGCAGGCCTCGTGAAACGCGTAGAAACGCGCCGAGTTGTACACGCCACCGCCGCGCCGACCCTCCCAGCGCATGTTGTGCAAGGCCTTCACCACACTCAGGTACGGTCGGACATCGTCGGGGTGTGAGATTGTGTGTCGGGTGAGGGTGCCCGCGTCGCGTTCGATCGCGCGTCGACAGCGTTTCAGGCGTTTCTGCCGACTGTCTGACAGGCGACTGATGTGATTGTCGCGTTTGCCGCTCAACGGCACGAAGTAGCGTTGGGCGGTGTGCACGACGTCGGTGCTGAACCAGGTGTCCATGATCGCCACGAGTTTGAGCGCGAGGTGGCCGCTCAAGGCGTCGCTCAGCACGATCGCCGACCAGGTGTCGTTGAACCGCAACGATCGTGCAATGAAACGGACAACGGGGGCCTCGAAGCCACGCTTGCAGACGATGTCGAGGTACTCCGAGACGATGGCGTCTTCGGGGGCTTCGCCGGTGCCGAGCCAGCGCAACACGTAGCCGTAGCCGCGACAGTGGTGTCCATATACAGGCATGACACCCACGAGCGTGTCGCGCTCGTACACCGCGATGATGTGCAGGTCGCGCGACGGGTCGGCAAACACCTCCCACCAGGTAAAGAGCCACTCCCAACTGAGAAACACCGATTCCTGTGCGGTGTTCTCGAGCAGGTTTGACCATTCGCGCCGAAGCGCTCGAAAGGCTTCGGTATTGTCGATGATACGCAATCGGAACGCGTACCGGCGTTTACGTGCGGTGGCTTTTTTCATGCCTGCAGTATTGAAGTGCGTGCAGGCGAGGTGGGTTAAGCTTCAGCGCGCGGCGCGTTACGATTCGATTTGGGCGACCACGCCGACGACGAATTCGAGTCCGGTGTGAAACAGAGACGTATTCAGCGCCGACCCCGCACGGATGTCACACGGTGTGCCGACCGGCGCGGTGGCGGCCTGGCTTGGCTCGCGAAAAGCGCGGGTAAACCGCCAAAAAAAACCGGCGGGGTGCCGGCTTGACTGCAGCGTTGCTGTTTCCCCGTTGAGCCCTGTCACGAACAGAGCCCCGACCGGGTCATGGTGCCGAGAAGAGGACTCGAACCTCCACGGGAGTTACCCCACTGATACCTGAAACCAGCGCGTCTACCAATTCCGCCACCTCGGCAAAGGTGCTGTGCTACACAGAATCGCGTACTCTAGTTTGCCTCCAGACCGCTGTCAATCCATGCGACGCCGGTCGATCTTGTCCCCCCGACGGTACCCATGGCTCAAAAGAAAAAGAACACGCCCCGCAAACCCAAGGCCTCAACCACGCGCAGTGCGCCGCGCAAGACGCGTACACGCCGTGGCGCGGGCAAAGCGACTGACCGCACGTCCACCGACCCCTTTGCCGATCGCGAACAATTGCGCTACGCCAAGCCGATCGCTTCGCGCGAGCACCTGCTGACGGTCATCGGTGACCTCGGCGCGCCCGCGACGCGCGATGAGCTGCAACGGATCCTGCGCGTGCGCGGCGAGGAAGCCACCGAAGCGCTGCGGCGGCGCCTGAACGCGATGGTGCGCGACGGGCAACTGGTCGAAAACCGGCGCGGCGCCTACCTCGTGGTCGACGAGCGGGATCTCCTGCGGGGCCGCATCACTGCGCACCCGAACGGTTTCGGTTTCATGGGCCCCGAGGACGGCAGCGATGACCTCTACCTCAGCCCGCGCGAGATGCGGGCGGTGCTCCACGGCGACCGCGTGGTCGCGCGGGTCAGCGGGGTCGACCGGCGCGGCCGGCGCGAGGGGCAGGTGGTCGAGGTGCTCGAGCGGGCCAACGAATCGATCGTCGGGCGACTCGTCATCGAGCGCGGCGCCGCTTACCTGCGCCCGGAAAACGCGCGCATCCACCAGGACATCATGGTCGGGTCCGACGACATGGGCGGCGCGCGCAACGGCCAGATCGTGCTGGTCGAGATCGTGCGGCAACCCGACACACGCCGTCCGCCGCTCGGGCGCGTGGTGCAGGTGCTCGGTGACAGCATGGCGCCCGGCATGGAGATCGACATCGCCATCCTCGGCCACGGTATCCCGAACACCTGGCCGGACGGCGCGCGCGAGCAGGCCGAGGCCTGCGGTGACCGGGTCCGGGCCACCGACAAGCGCGGCCGGCTGGACCTGCGCGACGTGCCGTTGGTCACGATCGACGGCGAAGACGCGCGGGACTTCGATGACGCGGTCTGGTGCGAACGCCGACGCAACGGCAGCTTCCGTCTGCTGGTTGCCATTGCCGACGTCGCGCACTACGTCACGCCGGGCAGCCCGCTCGACCTCAGCGCGGAGAAACGCGGCACGTCGGTGTACTTTCCGGGGCGTGTGGTACCGATGTTGCCAGAGGCGCTCTCGAACGGGTTGTGCTCGCTGAACCCCGACGTCGATCGGCTGTGCATGGTCGCGGAGCTGAGCGTCAGCGCCGAGGGCGCGCTCACGCGCACGCGCTTTCACGAGGCGGTCATGCGCTCGCACGCACGGCTCACCTACACCGAGGTCGCGGCGATGCTGATCGACCGCGACGCCGGCTTGCGCGACACCCACGCGGCGCTGGTGCCGCACCTGGAAAACCTGCACGCGCTGTTTCAGTGCCTGATCGCCTCTCGCCAGAACCGCGGCGCGATCGAATTCGAGAGCACTGAGACGCGCATCGAATTCGACGCCTCGCGCAAGATCGACTCGATCGTGCCGGTGGTGCGCAACGACGCACACCGGCTGATCGAGGAGTGCATGATCCTCGCGAACGTGGCCGCGGCGAAGTTGCTGCAACGCAAACGCATTCCAACGCTCTACCGCGTCCACGAGGGGCCCAACGAAGACAAGCTCACCGAGCTCCGCGAGTACCTCTCGGTGCGCGGGCTGCACCTCGGGGGCGGCGATGAACCCAGCGCGCAGGACTACGCGCAGGTCGTCGCCGACATGGCCGGTCGCAGCGACGCGGCGCAGATTCAGACAGTGCTGCTGCGGTCGTTGAAACAGGCGGTCTACCAACCGGCCAACACCGGGCATTTCGGGCTCGCGCTCGATGGCTACGCGCACTTCACCTCGCCGATCCGGCGCTACCCCGACCTGCTGGTGCACCGCGCGATCAAACACGTGCTCGGCGGCGGCACGGCGCGCACCTTTCCGGTGTCGCTCGAACGCATGAACGCCCTTGGCGAGAGCAGTTCGCTCGCCGAGCGCCGGGCCGACGATGCCACGCGCGACGTCGTGAACTGGCTCAAGTGCGAGTACATGCGCGGACACGTCGGCGAACGTTTTTCGGGTGCGGTGTCGGCGGTGACCAGTTTCGGTCTCTTTGTCGAACTCAGCGATGTGCATGTCGAGGGCTTGGTGCATATCACGAGTCTGCCGAACGACTACTACCACTTCGAACCGGCGCAACACACGCTGATCGGCAAGCGGGGCGGCCGGCGTTTCGCGCTCGGTGACCCACTGGCCGTGCGGGTGGTGCGCGTTGACCTCGACGAACGCAAGATAGACCTCGAGCTGGTGGAACCGCGGGCCGGCACACGGCGACGCGGCAAGAAACGGGCGTGACGCGCGAGGCCGAAACCAGCCTGGTGTACGGCCGTCACGCGTGTGCTGCCGTGTTGGACCAGCGGCCGCGCAGTGTGAAACGGCTGTGGGTGCAGGCCGGGTTGACGCTGGATCTCGTCGAGCGTGCTGCGGCGGCGGGCATCACGGTGGCGTCGGCCTCGCAGTCGGCGCTCGACGCACGCTGCGACGGTGGCGTGCACCAGGGGGTTTGCCTCGCGGTGGTGCCACGCGACCCCGAAGGCGAGGACAGCCTCTGGCACCGGCTGGGGGCGGTCGAGGCAACGCCACTCGTGTTGGTGCTCGACGGGGTTCAGGACCCGCGCAACCTCGGCGCCTGCCTGCGCACGGCCGAGGCAGCGGGCTGTCTCGCCGTGGTGACGCCGCGCGACAAGGCGGCGCCGCTCAGCGCGGCGGCGCGAAAGGCGTCGGTGGGCGCTGCCGAACGCATGCCGTTGGTGCGCGTGGGCAACCTGGCGCGCACGCTCGACACCCTGGCTGACCACGGTGTCTGGCGGGTGGGCGCGGCCGGAGAGGCGAGGGTGGCCCACACCGAGGTGGATCTCGCTGTGCCGACGGCACTGATCCTCGGGGCCGAGGACCGTGGGCTGCGGCGGCTCACACGGCAGAAGTGCGACCACCTGGTCCACATCCCGATGTGGGGGGCTGCGGGCAGCCTGAACGTCTCGGTTGCGGCGGGCGTGCTGTTGTTCGAGGCGGTGCGGCAACGCGGTCACGGCTGAAACGTGCCCAACCGTGGCATTCGGCGTCTCTTGGCCGTATACTTCTCCGGTTACCGTCTGCCTACGCGGCGGTAGCCTGATTTACTCCTTGGTCCCGATGGGGCCAAACCCACAAGGAGCAGCAATGCGACACTACGAAATCGTGTTCATGGTCCATCCGGACCAGAGCGAACAAGTCCCCGCCATGAACGAGCGCTACCGCGCGATGATCGAACAAGGCGGTGGCACCATTCACCGACTCGAAGACTGGGGACGCCGCCAACTCGCGTACCCGATCAACAAGGTCTACAAAGCCCACTACATTCTGCTGAACATCGAGTGTGAAACGGCAGTCATCGACGACCTGACGGGTGCCTTCCGGTTCAACGACGCCGTCATTCGCCACATGGTGATCAAGCGTGAGACCGCTGTCACCGGCACCTCGCCGCTCGCCAAACGCGACGAGAGCAAGGACGCCCGCCCGGCCCGCAGCGACGCGTCCGAGGGCGCCGCGCCCGCAGCGCCTGCCGAGTCTGCCGCGCCCGCCGCTGACGCGTCTGGCGACGCAGCACCGGCCCCGGCGGCCGACTGACGCCCCCACCGTTTTCAGGAGAGTTTTCCATGTCACGCTTTTTTCGCCGTCGTAAATACTGCCGGTTCACCGCCGAAGGCATTACCGAGATCGACTACAAGGACCTCGAGATGCTCAAGGGCTACGTCACCGAGACGGGCAAGATCGTGCCGAGCCGGATCACCGGCACCAAGGCCAAGTACCAGCGTCAGTTGTCCACTGCGGTGAAGCGCGCGCGCTACCTCGCGTTGCTGCCCTACACCGACCGGCACTGATCGCCTGCCGGGTCGCCCGATCGGGTTACCCGGTGCACTCGCCGTGTTAGCGCAATTCGCCTCCAAAGGGCCATGGCAAACCGCGTTGGTGGCCTCCAGCATGCTGACGCTCGGGGCCATCCTGCCGCCGGCCATGTGGTTCAGCGCTGCGGCCATCGCGATGTACCTGATGCGCCACGGCTGGCGCACCGGCACCGTCGCAGTGGCCCTGGCGGCTGCGGCCGCGGTGGCGTTCCACCTGCTGGTGCCGGCGCCGGGTGGCGCGTGGTTTGCGCTCTACTCGGGTGCGGTGTTCTGGGGTCCGGTGATCGTGGTGGCGCTCGTGTTGCGGGCCACCGTCAGCCTGGAGCTCGCGACACTCGCGGCCTTCGGTCTGGCGATGCTCACGGTGATTGGCGTGTATGTCATTGTTGATGCGCCCTACGCGATGTGGCAGGACTACATGGGCCGCTTCGTGGCAGCGAGCTCGGGCGACATGGATCCCGAAGTGGCCGCCAGCACGGTCAACACGCTCGCGCGGTTCGGCACGGGCATGTTGGCGTCCGGCTTCCTGATGAACACCCTGATCGGGGTGTACCTCGGTCGCAGCTGGCAGGCGCGGGTGTTCCAGCCGGGCGGCTTTCAGTCGGCGTTTCATGCGCTGAACCTGCCGGCGAAAGTACGAGTCTCGCTGTTCGCGTTGGCGCTCGTAGGTTGGTTCGGCAACGCCGACATCGGCCTCGCCGTGGCCTTGCCGGCGGCGTTGGTGCTGGTTGTCCAGGGCCTCGCGATTGCGCACGGCGTGGTCGGCATTCGACGACTGGGGGTGGGCTGGCTGGTCGCGATGTACGTCGTGTCGATCTTGCCGCACACCATTGTGTTGATCGCGCTGGTGGCGGTGGTCGACATCAAACTCGATTTTCGTGGGCGCGCGCGTGCGGCCCACACACCTGAAGATTAACCGTCGGGACACCGGCGAAGAGGACAAAAACAATGCAACTGATTCTTTTGCAGAAAGTGGACAACCTCGGTGACCTCGGCGACATGGTCACGGTGCGGTCCGGTTTTGCCCGCAACTTCTTGTTGCCCAAAGGCATGGCGAAGGTCGCGAACGAAGCCAACGTCGCCGAATTCGAGGCGCGTCGCGCCGAGCTCGAGCGCGAAGCCTCGGCCCGCCTGACCGAAGCCCAGGGCCGTGCCGACAAGATTGCTGCGCTGAGCATCGTGATCCCGGCCAACGCCGGCACCGAAGGCAAGCTGTTCGGTTCACTGGGCGCGCCCGACATCGCCGACGCCGTGACGGCGGCCGGCGTGCCGGTCGAACGCAAGGAAGTGCGCCTGGGCGAGGGACCGATCCGCACTGTCGGTGAGCACGAGGTCGGCTTGCACCTGCACAGCGACGTCGACGTCACCTTGACCGTGACGGTCACCGCCGAGGCGTGATCCCGTGCGGTGACAGCGGGTGGCGCCCACGCGGCGCCCACTCGCGGGTACACTGATCCATCGCCGATCGAACCCCGTCTGCCATGGCCGAAATCGACTCCTTCAGTGTACCGCCCGTCGACCGCGACGCCGCCGTCGACGCCCTGCGCGTGCCGCCGCACTCGATCGAGGCGGAGCAGTCCGTGCTCGGCGGCGTGATGCTGAGCCCGAGCGCCTGGGAGCGGGTTGATGGTGTTGTCGTCGAAACCGACTTCTACCGCCACGACCACCAGCTCGTGTTTCGCGCGTTGAAATCCCTCGCCGAGCAGGAGCAGCCGCTCGACGTGGTTACCGTGGCCGAATGGCTTCAGCAGCGTGACCAGCTCGAGGAGGTTGGCGGCCTCGTGTTTCTGAACCGGCTGGCGGCCGATACACCGAGTGCGGGCAACGTCAAAGCCTACGCCGAAATCGTGCGCGAGCGCTCGGTGCTCCGCCAGATGATTTCGGTGGCCAACGACGTGGCCGACGCCGGGTACCACCCGAACGGCCGCGACAGCCGCGAGCTGCTCGATTTCGCCGAATCCAGGGTGCTTGGCATCGCCGATCAGGTGGAGGCAGCAGGCGGTGGCTTCCGCGGTATCGCGCCGATCCTGGCCGACACCATCGACCGCATCGACGAGCTCTACTCGAGTGGCTCGACCATCACCGGGCTGCCGACCGGCTTCTCCGAGTTCGACCAGATGACCTCGGGGTTGCAGCCCTCGGACCTGATCATCGTCGCTGGCCGCCCGTCGATGGGCAAGACCACATTCTGCATGAACATCGCCGAAAACGCGGCGATTCAGGCGGAGCAACCCGTTGCAATCTTCTCGATGGAGATGCCCGGCGAGCAACTCGCCATGCGGATGATCTCGTCGCTCTCGATGGTCGAGCTGCAGAAGATCCGCACCGGCGCACTGACCGACGCCGACTGGCCGCGCATCACCTCGGCGGTGGCGTTGATCAGCGAACGCAAGATCTTCATCGACGATTCGCCCGGCCTGTCGCCCACCGAGGTGCGTGCCCGGGCGCGCCGGCTCAAGCGTGAGCACGGCCTCGGCTTGATCGTGCTGGACTACCTCCAGCTCATGCAGATCAAGGGCTCGAGCAGCGACAACCGCACCGCGGAGATCTCCGAGATCAGCCGGTCACTGAAATCGCTGGCCAAGGAGCTCAACGTGCCGGTGATCGCCCTGTCGCAGCTCAACCGCTCGCTGGAGCAACGCACCGACAAGCGACCGGTCATGTCGGATCTGCGGGAATCGGGCGCCATCGAACAGGATGCCGACGTGATTGTGTTCATCTACCGCGACGAGGTCTACAACCCGGAGAGCCCCGACAAGGGCACTGCGGAAATCCTGATCCGCAAACAGCGGAACGGCCCGATCGGTAGCACGCGGGTGGCCTTCATGGGTCAATTCACCCGCTTCGACAACTACTCGCCGGAGTACATGGGCGTGGATTACTAGGCGTCAACCGCCGAGTTCACGCGACGGTTTCGCCAAACACTTGATTTTCAGAGGTAAAAAAGTAAAGACCTGTGACGTGCACTGACGGGAGCACGCCGCTGTCAAGCGTGCGCCCTGGCAAACGGCAGGGTAGTTGCAAACAGACTCAGCGTTCGAGGAGCTCGAGCTTACCGGCCTTGCCATCCCAGTCCGCGGCATCGGCGGGAGGGTCTTTCTGTTGTGTTATAACGGGCCAGTCTTGCGAAAGTTCCGCGTTGAGATTGAGGAAGTCCAGCTGTGAGTCAGGCAGGTCTTCTTCGGCGTAGATGGCGTTGGCCGGGCATTCGGGCTCGCACAGAGAGCAGTCGATGCACTCGTCGGGATCGATGACCAGGAAGTTGGGGCCTTCATGGAAACAGTCCACCGGACAGACTTCAACGCAGTCTGTGTACTTGCACTTGATGCAGTTCTCGGTGACGACGAATGCCATGCGTCTCTCGGCGACAGGGTGTGGTGTCTATAGCCGAGATATTGTGTCCGAATCAACGCGTGTTCGCCAGTGAGCACGACATGAATTACCGCAATCGAGTCACGTTGAAATGAAGCCGATCAGAAAAGCCGTTTTCCCGGTTGCCGGCATGGGCACCCGGTTCCTGCCGGCGACCAAGGCGAGCCCGAAGGAGATGCTGCCCGTCGTCGACAAACCGCTGATTCAGTACGCCGCCGAGGAGGCTGTGGCCGCCGGGGTCGACACGCTGGTGTTCGTCTACGGGCGCACCAAGAACGCCATCGTCGACCACTTCGACAAGGCCTACGAGCTCGAGATGGAGCTGGAGAGCCGAGGCAAGACCGAGATGTTGGAGCAGGTGCGCAATATCGTGCCGTCGCACGTCGACTGTGTGTTCATCCGCCAGGCGGAGGCACTCGGCCTCGGCCACGCGGTGCTTTGCGCCAAGCCGGTTGTCAACGACGAACCGTTTGCCGTGATTCTTGCCGACGACCTGATCAATTTCACGCGCCAACCGGTGTTGTCGCAAATGGTCGACGCCTACAACTACCAACAGTGCTCCGTGCTCGGCGTCGAGCGCGTACCCGAGGACGAGGTCAACGCCTACGGCATCGTCTCGGGCGAGTCGGTCGGCGAACGCCTGAGCCAGGTCAGTGGCATCGTGGAGAAACCGCCGGTCGACGAAGCGCCGAGCAACCTCGCGGTGGTGGGCCGCTACCTGCTCACGCCACGCATTTTCGAGCTGCTCGAGACCACCGAGCGGGGCGCGGGCAACGAGATCCAACTGACCGACGCAATTGCGAAGCTGCTGACCGAACAGCGGGTGTTGGCGTACGAGTTCCAGGGCAAGCGCTTCGACTGCGGCAACAAGCTCGGCTACCTCAAGGCCCAGGTCGAATTCGGCCTCGGGCACGACGAGCTCGGCGAGGATTTCAGGGCCTACCTCAAGGCGCTGGCCCTCGACGGCAACGTCACCCCGATCAACTCCGGCGCCGCTTGACCGTCCAGGCAGCGTCTTCTATATTAGGCGGCTTGATTCCCCGATAGCTCAGTTGGTAGAGCAAATGACTGTTAATCATTGGGTCGCAGGTTCGAGTCCTGCTCGGGGAGCCAATGAATTC
>JBCCUP010000109.1 GCA_039196715.1 Pseudomonadota bacterium | reverse complement strand
GTAGGCACTGGCTCTGGCAACAATCAAGCGATCAGCCCCCGTCCCGCGCCAGCGCTTCACGCGCGCCGCCGAGGATGATGTCGAAGGCGAGTTGACTGTATCGATCCCGACTCATTGAGCCGCCGGACCGAAACCACATGTAGTGCCAGTTGAGCATGCCGAACAGGGACATGGTCACGGGTTTGAGCAGGTGGCGTCGCTCGGCCAACGCGGGCAGGGCGCCGGTCAGCGCGGTTGAGAACACCGCGACGATGTCACGTTCGAGCGCCTTGAGGTCGGCTTGCAAATCGTCTGGCAGGCTGCCCATGTCGTGCACCTGCACGCGGTGCTGGGCGTCGGCGTCGCGGTAGGTGTCGAGCAGCGCGCCGATGAAAGCCTGCAACTGGGCCTCGGCCGCGAGTGTCGGGTCGCGCGCGCTCTCGAGCGCATCGACGATCTCGGTCAGGTGCGCGTGGATGACCGCGTGCAGGAGTTCGTCCTTGTTGCTGTAGTAGTGGTAGAGGTTGGCCTTGGAAATTGCAGCCTCGGCGGCGATGTCGTTGATGCCGGAGCCGTGGTAGCCGTCGCGCGCAAACACGACCGTCGCGGCGCGCAGTATCGCGTCGCGTTTGTCCTGCCAGTCGTGTGCGCGCGGCCGTGCCATGTCAGTGTTCCATCCACCTATAAAGTGCGAGTTCAGTCAGCGTGTCAGCGTTCACAGCCAGGCGCGCCTCGCAGTCCATAGCCACCTATGGTCAAGAGGCGCAACGCAGCCTGTGGGCGCTGACACTCTGACCCTCCGGGCGTCCCTGTGGTGTCCCGCCCCGTCGTTGCAGCGCTTGACAATAGGTCCCTATTGCCTTCGCACTGCGTCTTGCGGCGAAACACCACAGGGACGCTGAATCCGTAGTTTATAGGCGGATGGAACACTAGTCCTTCGGCCGGTTGTCGACGACGCGCACGGCTTTGCCCTGGCTGCGCGCGACACTGCCGACGGCACCGACGTCAACCGTGCTGCTGACGCCGACCACGTTCTTGATGTGTTCGCGCAGCAGCGCGCCGGCGGCGTCGCGTTCCCCTTCGGCGCCCGGCGCCACCTCGACACGCACGGTCAGGGTGTCCATGCGGCCGTCTCGGCCGAGCTCGAGCTGGTAGTGCGGCGCGAGCGCCGCCACCTTCAGCACCTGTTCTTCGATCTGGGTCGGGAAGACGTTCACGCCGCGCAGTATGAACATGTCATCCGACCTCCCGGTGACCTTCTCCATGCGGCGCATGCTGCGCGCGGTGCCCGGCAGCAGGCGGGTGAGATCCCGCGTGCGGTAGCGGATGATCGGGCAGGCCTGCTTGGTCAGCGAGGTAAACACCAGTTCGCCTTGCTCGCCGTCGGGCAGCACCTCGCCGGTCTCGGGGTCGATGACTTCGGGGTAGAAGTAGTCTTCCCAGATGTGCAGGCCGTCCTTGGTCTCGACGCACTCGTTCGCGACGCCGGGGCCGATGATCTCGGACAGGCCGTAGATGTCGACCGCGTGCATGTCGAAGGCGTTTTCGATCTCGGTGCGCATGGCCGGGGTCCAGGGCTCGGCGCCGAAGATCCCGACCTGGAGGTTCGTGTCACGCGGGTCGATGCCCTGTTCGTTGAAAGCGTCGAGCAGGTTGAGCGCGTAGGACGGCGTGACCATGATGATCTCGGGGCGAAAGTCCGTGATCAGGGTCACTTGCCGCTCGGTCATGCCACCGGAGACCGGGATGACCGTGCAGCCGAGTTTCTCGGCGCCGTAGTGGGCGCCGAGGCCGCCCGTAAAGAGGCCGTAGCCGTAGGCGACGTGCACCTTGTCGCCGGGCTTGCCGCCGGAGGCGCGAATCGAACGTGCCACCACGGTGGCCCAGAGGTCGACGTCGGCCTGGGTGTAGCCGACCACGGTTGGCTTGCCGGTGGTGCCGCTCGACGCGTGGACGCGGGCGACCTGCTGCTCGGGCACCGCGAACATGCCGAAGGGGTAGTTGTCGCGGAGGTCCTGCTTGACGGTGAACGGGAAGTGCTTGAGGTCGCTCAGCGAGCGGAGCTCTTTCGGGTGGACACCGGCCGCGTCGAAGCTCGCCGTGTAGTGCGGGACGTTGTCGTAGGCGTGCTGCAGGGACCATTGCATGCGTTCGAGTTGCAGTGCTTCGATCTCGTCGCGCGAGGCAACTTCAATGGGATCGAGCGAGGCGCGATCGGGGGTCAGGTCTTTCATCGGGTGGCCTCCCTCAGCCGGCAGACGACAGGGCGAGGGCGATGCCCTGACCCACGCCGATACACATGGTGCAGAGCGCCCGCCGAGCGCCCCGCTCTTGCAATTCGAGTGCGGCGGTGCCGACCAGGCGTGCACCGGACATGCCGAGCGGGTGCCCGAGCGCAATGGCACCGCCGTTCGGGTTGACGTGCGCGGCATCGTCGTCGATGCCGAGTTCGCGCAGCACGGCCAGCCCCTGTGCGGCGAAAGCCTCGTTCAGTTCGATGATGTCGAAGTCGCCGATGCCGAGGCCGAGCCGGGCCAGGAGTTTCTGGCTCGCCGGTGCCGGGCCAATGCCCATGATTCGCGGTGCCACGCCTGCGGTAGCCATCGCATCGATGTGCGCAATGGGTGTCAGGTTGTGGGTTTTCACCGCGCTGTCGGAGGCGATCACGAGCGCCGCCGCGCCGTCGTTGACGCCCGAGGCGTTGCCCGCGGTCACGGTGCCGTCGGCCTTGAACGGGGTCTTGAGGCTGGCGAGCTTGTCGAGTGTGGTTTCGCGCGGGTGTTCGTCGTCGGCGACGACGAGGTCGTCACCGCGCCGCTGCGGGATCGTGACCGGCGTGATTTCTCGCGCGAGCCGGCCGCTCGCCTGGGCGGCGGCGGCCTTGTCCTGCGAGCGCAGCGCGAAGGCGTCCTGGTCTTCACGGCTGACGCCGAAGTCCGCGGCGACGTTCTCGGCGGTCTCGGGCATCGAGTCAATGCCGTACTGCGCTTTCAACACCGGGTTGACGAAGCGCCAGCCGATGGTGGTGTCGTAGACCGCGTTGTCGCGGCTGAACGCGGTGCTTGCCTTCGGCATGACGAAGGGGGCACGGCTCATCGACTCGACGCCGCCGGCGATCAGGAGATCGGCTTCGCCGGCCTTGATCGCCCGCGCCGCCGTGCCGACCGCGTCCATGCCCGAGCCGCACAAGCGGTTAAGCGTGGCACCCGGTGCGCTGTCACCGACCCCGGCGAGCAGGCTCGCCATGCGCGCGACGTTGCGGTTGTCCTCGCCCGCCTGGTTGGCGCAGCCGAGCAGCACATCCTCGATGGCGTCAGCGGGGATGCCCGTCTGCTCGATCACCGCGCGCAGGCTGTGCGCCGCGAGGTCGTCGGGTCGTACGCTGGCGAGCGCGCCACCGTAGCGTCCGATCGGGCTGCGGGTGTAGCCGCAAATCCAGGCTGCCTGGCTCATGCTGTGGTCTCGACGTGTTGGCCCTTGATCGTGCGCGAATGGCCGCGGAACTGCGCGACGACCTCGCCGGCGTCGTTGCGGACGGCGATGTCGTAGATGCCCGAGCGGCCCTGCTGCGCCAGCTCGGTTGCGGTGGCGGTCAGCAACTCGTGTTCAAAGGCGGGTTTCAGGAAGGTGATCGCGCACTGCTGCGCGACGGCTTTCTGGTTGTGGCTGTTGCAGGCGAAGGCGAAGGTGCTGTCGGCGAGCAGGAAGAGGTAGCCGCCGTGGCAGATGCCGTGGCCGTTGACCATGTCGTCGCGCACGCGCATCTCGAGTGTGGCCTGCCCGGGGGCGACTGCCACCACGCGCATGCCGGCGGCCTGCGACGCCTTGTCGGTGGACCACATGGCGTCGCGTGCGGCTTCGGCGAGGGCTTGGGCGTCCACCGTCACAGCGCCGTGAAGTCGGGTGCGCGCTTGGCCTTGAAGGCCGTCACGCCCTCGGCGTACTCGGCGCTGGCGCCGGCCGCGCGCTGGGTGTCGCGCTCGAGGTCGAGCTGCGCATCGAGGCTGTTGACCGCGGCGCGCTGCAGCAGGTCCTTGGTGCGTGCAAGGCCCTGGGTTGGCCCGGCCGCGAGCCGCTCGGCCAGCGCGGTCGCCTCGTCCATCAGCGCGTCGTCGTCGAACACGCGGTAGACGAGGCCCCACTGCTCGGCGCGCTCGGCGTCGAGCGGGTCGCCGGTCAGGCAGAGCGCCTTGGCGCGCGATTCGCCGATCAGCGTGGGCAGCGACCAGCTGCCGCCGGCGTCCGGGATCAGGCCGAGCTTGGCAAATGACTGGATGAAGCGGGCCGAGCGGGCGGCGAGCACGATGTCGCAGGCGAGCGCGACGTTGGCGCCGGCGCCGGCCGCCACGCCGTTGACTGCGCACACGACCGGCAGTGGCAGTGCGCGCAGTTGGCGGATCAGCGGGTTGTAGTGGTCCTCGAGCGAGGCGCCGAGGTCGGGCGTGCCGGCGGAGAGGTCGCGTGCACTGAGGTCCTGGCCGGCGCAGAAGCCGCGGCCTGCGCCGGTCAGCAGCACCGCGCGCACGCCGTTCTCGCGCGTCGCGCCCTCCAGTGCGTGGCGCAGCGCCGTGTGCAGCTCGGGGGTGAAGGCGTTGAGGCGGTCGGGCCGGTTGAGCGTCAGGTGCAGCACGTGCCGCTCGGTGCGCTGCAAGAGCAGGTCGTCAGTCATGCGTGCGGCCTCCAGTTCATTAACCGACCGATCGGTTGACTTACTATACCCGCCGTGCTGTGATTGTCAACGACACCGATTCGAGGGAGCGCCCGATGACCGTTCGACCACTGCAGAGCCACATCGCCGGACACTGGGTCGACGGCGCGGGTGCACGTCGGCCGCTCGTCAGTGCGATCGACGGCAGCGCTGTCGCCGAGGTCGCCGGTGC
This sequence comes from Pseudomonadota bacterium, assembly GCA_039196715.1. Classification (NCBI taxonomy): domain Bacteria; kingdom Pseudomonadati; phylum Pseudomonadota; species Pseudomonadota bacterium. Next base: position 6,287 of record JBCCUP010000109.1, on the reverse strand, counting down.
GGCACCGAACCTCGCCGACGCGGTGGACTACGCGCGCTCGCGCGGCGGGCCGGCGCTCGCCGCCCTGTCGTTTCACCAGCGGGCCGGGCTTGTGAAACAGCTCGCGCTCGCGATCGCGGCGGAGAAAGAGTCGCTCTACGCGCTCAGCAGCCACACGGGCGCGACCCGTGCCGACAGCTGGATCGACATCGAGGGCGGCACCGGCACGATGCTGGTGTTGGCCTCAAAGACCAAGCGCGAACTGCCGGACGAACGCCTCATCCTCGACGGTGACGTCGAGCAGCTCTCGCGCGAGGGCACCTTCCTCGGGCAACACATCTACACCTCGCGTCCGGGCGTGTGTGTGCAGATCAACGCCTACAACTTTCCCATCTGGGGCATGCTCGAGAAGCTCGCGCCGGCGTTGCTGGCCGGCCTGCCGGTCATCGCCAAGGCGGCGACGGTGGGGTCGTACCTCGCTGAGGCCTGTGCGCGCATCATCGTGCAAAGCGGCATCCTGCCGGACGGCGCGTTCCAGTTTGTCGCCGGCCCCGTTGGCGAGCTGCTCGACCCGCTCGGCGTGCACGACACCATCGCCTTCACCGGCTCCGCGGCGACCGCCGCGACGCTCCGTCGACACGCGGCCGTGATCGAGCGCGGTGCGATGCTGAACGCCGAGCAGGACTCGCTCAACTGCACGGTGCTCGGGCCCGACGCCGCCCCCGGCACGCCGGAGTTCGATCTGTTGGTCAGGGAAGTGCAGCGCGAGATGACGACCAAGGCGGGGCAGAAGTGCACCGCCATCCGGCGGGTGTTGGTGCCGGAGGGGCACCTCGCTGCCGTGGTCGAAGCGGTGTCGGCGCGGTTGGCGAAAACGCGCATCGGTGACCCGCGCGAGGAGACCACGCGGATGGGCGCGCTCGCCGGCGCGGCGCAGCGCGACGACGTGCGGGCGCGAGTGGGCACCTTGCTCGGTGAGGCCGAGCTTGCCTACGGTTCGCTCGACGGGGTCGACGCCGACGTCGACGCCGAGCGCGGCGCCTTCCTCTCGCCGCTGTTGCTCGTGTCGTCGGACGGCGACGCGGGCCAGCGCGTCCACGACACCGAGGCCTTCGGTCCGGTGGCGACGGTGATCGGGTACCGGGACGTCGACCACGCGGTGGCGCTCGCCAACCGTGGCGGCGGCAGCCTGGTGGGGTCGCTGTTCACCCACGACCCGGCGGTCGCGGCGCAGGTGGCCCTGGGCGCGGCGCCCTGGCACGGCCGCTTCATGGTCATGGACCGCGACGCCGCGGGTGAGTCCACCGGCCACGGCTCGCCGCTCGCGCACCTCACGCACGGCGGGCCGGGGCGTGCCGGCGGGGGCGAGGAGCTCGGCGGCGTGCGGGCGATCAAGCACCTGATGCAACGCAGTGCCCTTCAGGGCAGCCCACGCATGCTCTCGGCGATCGGCCGGCGGTGGCTGCCCGGCGCGCCCGAGCGCTCGCCAGAGCGCCACCCGTTCCAGGTGCCGTTCGGCGAGTTGCAGCTCGGCGACACCTTTCACAGCGACACGCGCACGGTCAGCACCGAGGACGTTGAGCATTTCGCGCACTTTACCGGTGACACCTTCTACGCCCACATGGACGAGCGCGCGGTCGAGGACCACCCGTTCTTTCCCGGCCGTGTGGCGCACGGCTACCTGTTGCTGTCCTTTGCGGCGGGCCTGTTCGTCTCGCCGGAAAAAGGCCCGACACTCGCCAACTACGGCCTCGACAACCTCCGGTTCCTGAAGCCCGTCACGCTCGGTGAGCGCATCGCGGTGCGCCTGACCGTGAAGGCCAAGAAACCGCGCAACGCCGACTACGGCGAGGTCCGCTGGGATGTCGAGATCGTCGTCGGCGAGGCGCGCGAGTCGGCTGCCCAGTACGAGCTGCTGACCATGAACGCACACGCCTGACGGAGAGTTGTGGTGTGGTGCAAGTGCACTTTATGCTGGTGAACCGTCGGTAGATCCCGCGCCCATGCCGTTCACACCCATTCACGCTGTTGCCATGATCCCGGTCGGCGCCGTGTGGCCCCGACCCGTACCGACCTCGGCGTTGGTGATTGGCAGTGTGGTGCCGGATTGGCCACTCTACCTGCCGGTTGGGCCTGCTTACGCGACCACCCACTCGTTGGTTGGCGTGCTTGGATTTTGCGTGCCTGTTGGCTTCGCGTTGTTTCTGTTGTTTCAGTTCCTGCTCAAGCGCCCTTTGTTTGAACTGTTGCCTGCGTATTTCAGACAGCGACTGTGGCGATTCGTACAAGCGCCATGGGTGTTCAGATTCCACACCCTTGTCGGCGTGGTGATCGCACTTGCGTTGGGTTCAATGGTGCATGTGGCGTGGGATTCGTTCACGCACAAGGGTCAGTGGGGTGTCGAGAATGTCGATGCGCTGCGGAACGTGTTGTTTGTGGTCGCAGACGTTGAAGTGCATGTCTACAAACTGCTGCAACACGGCAGCACGGCCGTGGGTGGGTTGGTGTTGCTGCTGTTTTTGGTGTTCTGGTTCCGTGGCCGTCTCCCCGAGTCGATTCCCGCGTCGCGACTGGTCGCTTGGCAGCGCACGACAGCGATTGGCGCGCTGATCCTGATTCCGCTCTTGTTCGGCGGCCTGTCTGCTCTCGAGGTGCTGGCGGGGGGCATCAACTACATCGCGTTTAGGCAAGCCCTGTTTGACGCGATCACCCAGACCGTCTTCGTGTTCCTGATGATGGTGTGCGGGTATTGCGTGTTGTTTCGCCTGATCTCTCCGTCCTCTCGAGCTCTGGACATCTCGCTTTAGTTTGAATCCAGTGGCAGGTGCAACTGTGCGGGTTGCGTGGGGTCGACTGCCGAGAGCTGTGCTGTGGAGACGCCCAGCAAGCGCACACCGCGTTGCGCTGCGTCGGTACGCGCCAGCAGGAGCGGCAGCAAGGGCGTGAAGACGTCAATGCTGTCCGACGGCACCGACAGTCGGCACTGGCGCGTGACGGACGTGAAGTCGGGGTAACGCACCTTGATTGCCAAGGTTCGGGCTGTGAGCTCGTGTCGGGTCAGACTGGCTACGACGTCCTCGGCGAGTGTGTTGAGGGTCGCGATCATGTCCGTCGTTTCGTGCACGTCCTGCAAGAAGGTGGTTTCGCTGCCGATCGAACGCCGCTCGTGGTGCGGTTCCACCGGGCGTTCGTCGATGCCCCGCGCGATCCGGTGCAGCCAGCTGCCCGACTTGCCGAGGTGACGCTGAAGCGCCTCTTCGTCCCAGCGCTGCAGGTCGGCGCCGGTTTCGATGCCGAGCGCGTGCAGGCGGGCTTCGGTCGCGTCGCCGACCCCGTGGAACTTGCCGACCGGCAGCTTGGCGAGAAAGTCGTTGGCGCGTTCGGGCGTGATCACGAACTGGCCGTTCGGCTTGTTGATGTCCGAGGCGACCTTCGCGAGGAACTTGTTGTACGACACGCCGGCCGACGCGGTCAGGCCGGTCTCATCAAAAATCTCCGCGCGGAGGGTCTTGGCGAGCTCGCTCGCCGAACCGCCCGCCGTCGCGTCGGTGACATCGAGGTAGGCCTCGTCGAGCGACAGGGGTTCGATCAGGTGGGTGAAGCGCGCGAAGATCGCGCGGATCTCGCCCGAGATGGCGCGGTAGTGGTCGAAGCGCGGCCGCACGAAGACCGCGTGCGGGCACAGCCGCACGGCCGTTGCCGTCGGCATCGCCGAGCGCAAGCCGTACTGCCGCGCCTCGTAGCTCGCCGCGGCCACCACGCCGCGCTGGCCCGGCTGGCCGCCGACCACGAGCGGCTGCCCGCGCCACGCCGGGTTGTCGCGTTGCTCGACCGACGCGTAGAAGGCGTCCATGTCGACGTGCAGGATCTTGCGGACCATAGCGCCCAGAATATCCTGTCCGCGCCGCCGGTGAATTCCGGCGGTATGATGGCGGGTTTAGCCAACCCCGAGTCCGCGGCGTGCCCTGGCGCATAGTGTCCTTTGGTTTGCTGCTGAGTTTCAGCAGCAGCTTCGGCCAGACCCACTTCATCTCGCTCTTCAACGAGAGCTTCCGGCTGCAGTTCGGTTTGAGCCACGGCGACATCGGCTTTCTGTACGCCTGCGGCACGCTTGCGAGCGCCGCAACCCTGGTGTGGGTCGGGCGTTGGATCGACTGGATGGACCTGCGCCGCTACACCGTGCTGGTCATGGTGGGGTTGATCGTCGCGTGCCTGTCCGCGTCGGTGGTCACCTCGGCCATCGGGCTCGGTGTCGTTTTCTACCTGCTGCGCCTGTTCGGGCAGGGCCTCAGCAGCCACGTCGCGGTCACCACCGTCAGCCGCCACACCGACGCCATGCGCGGTCGCGCACTCGGCATCACCGGCATGGGGCATTCGCTCGGGGAAGTGGTGTTCCCGGCGCTGATCGTCACGGCCATTGCCACGGTCGGGTGGCGCGCCAGTTGGGGTCTCTCGGCGACCCTGCAACTCGGCATGCTGGCAGTGGCCCTGGTGCTGGTCTGGCCCCAGCGGACCCGCAGCGCACCCGCGGCGCGCGAGAGCGACGGCGAGACGCGTGCGAGTTGGACGCTCGGGCAGGTGCTGCGCGACGGGCGCTACGCCTGCCTGTTGCCGATGATGATGGCGCAGCCGTCGATCGTGACGGCGCTGTTCTTTCACCAGCAGAGCCTCGCCGCCGATCAGGCTGTGCCGTTTTTGTTCTGGGCCTCGGGGATCGCGGTCTATTCGCTCGCCGTGGTTTTGGTCGCGCTCGGCGCCGGGGTGCTGGTCGACCGCTTCAGCGGTGCGCAGCTCGTTCGCTACGGGCTGCTGCCGCTGGTGCTGAGCCCGCTCGTGCTGGTGTTCGGCGAGGTGCCGGGCCAGCATTTTCTCTACTTTGGCCTGATGGGGGCGTGCGTCGGGTTCATGAGTCCGACGCTGAGTGCCCTCTGGGTGGAGCTCTACGGCGTGGCCCACCTCGGGGCGGTGCGCTCGTTCAACCACGCGTACATGGTGTTCAGCTCGGCGCTCGGCCCGGTGGTGTTCGGCGCCTTGCTCGATGCCGGTCTCGCCTGGGACACCCTGCTGCTGGCGAGCACCGGTTTTTGCGTGCTCGCGACCGGGGTGCCCTGGTGGGTGCGGTACGGGTACACGTCTCCTCCCGCCAGTCAGTCGTCCGTCAAGCGCGTCAGCTGACCCGGTGTGCCGACCGGGGCGTCGGGCGCGAGGACGCGCTTCAGCAAAGCGTGCACCCGCGGGTGGTTCAGGTGATAGAGGTGACCGGTTGAGCCGCGCATGCTCAGCTCGCTGAGGTCGTAGACGTCCACGCCCGCGAGCGCGTCGAGGTGCGGTCCCACTTGGCCGAGCCTGGGCGCGCCGTGCAGCTCCTCGGAGAGCATCAGCGGCAGGTCCTGGTCGTTGGCGATTACGCTGACGCGGCCCGCCGCCAGGCGTACCGCGGCTGATTTGTGGCTGAACAGGCCGGCGTCGACGTCGGGCGCGACGAACACAAGCTGGTGGATGATCGGGTTGTTGTCCGCCGCGCGGTACCCGAACGCCGCGGCGGCGCGCATCACCACCCGGCTGCCGAGGCTGTGGGCGATGACGTCAAAGCCGCCGTGTCCCCAGGTGGCCGCCATCTGCTCGATCGCGTCAGCGAGCCCGGCCTCGCTCCAGCCGGCGTCGGTCTCGTCGTGGGTGTATCGCGCCGGGTTGCCGTCAGAGGGCCAGGTGAACAGCAGCATGCGGTGTGCGCGGTCGAGCGCGTGTTTGAGCTGGGTGGCGCGCCGGCACGCGCGCGAGAAACCCTCGTTGTAGCCGTGCACGTAGAGCGTCGGGCGCACGGCGGCGGGCGCCGGGTCGATCAGCGTCTCGAGTGCCGACAGCGGCCGGCGCTCGACGGCGACGATGTCGGTGAACCCTTCCGGCAAGGCGATGGGCGAGACCAGGTTGGCGTCGCGCAGCCAACTGAGTCCGGCGGTCTCGGTGTGACAGAGCCCGGCTTGCAATGTGCCGCGTTCGCCACCGAAGCGGTCTCCGGGGTCGGCCTCGGGGTTGTATTTTCTGAGGGTGAGGAACCCGAGCGAGGCCTCGGTGCGTTCGATGACGCCGGACGGGCTGTCGTCGGGTTCGCCCTCGGCGTGGCCGAGGCCGGCGAACACGAGGCAGCAGGCGAGCAGGGCGGTCCGACACGGGTGCGCGTGCGGTCGATGTGGCGCGGTCGATATCATGCGGCTCGGCTCAGGGTCCAAACGGTGTGGATGCGCGGGTTACGGGCAAAATCGCGTGGCAGGGTGCGGGCGCTGATGTTGTTGATGTCGCAGTCGGCG
>JBCCUP010000108.1 GCA_039196715.1 Pseudomonadota bacterium | reverse complement strand
GTCGGGGTGCCGGTGACGATGACGTCGCCCGGCACCAGCGTGGTGAAGGTCGAGATGTAGTTGATGATGAAGCTGAAGTCGAACAGCATGCGGCTGGTCCGGTCCTGCTGGCGCAGCTCGCCGTTGACGTGGGTGGTCAGCTCGATGTCCTCGAGCTGCGACACGTCCGTGAACGGCACCAGCCACGGCCCGATGGCACCGCTGCCGTCGAAGTTCTTGCCCTGGGTCACGTTGAACTTGGCGTGCCGCACCCAGTCGCGCAGCGTGCCCTCGTTGCAGAGCGACAGGGCTGCAATGTGCTCGAGGGCGCGCTCGCGCGGTATGTGCCGGCCGCCCTGGCCGATCACGATCACGATTTCCCCTTCGTAGTCGAGCTGCGCCGAGGCCGTCGGCCGGGTCAATGGCTGGTTGTGGCCGACGAAGCTGCGCGGGAAGCGCGGAAACATCGAGGGGTAGGGTGGTGCGTCCTGCCCGTCCTTGTACTCTTCGTTGCGCGCGGGGTAGTTGACGCCGATGCAGATGATTTTCTCGGGCCAGGGCACGGGAATGGTGTAGTCGAGGTCGGTCTCGGCAAAATCGACCGTGAGCCCGGCGCTCTCGTCGGCGAGCCGCGCGAGTGCACCGTCGTGGATCACTTCGCGCAGGGTTTGCCACTGCGCCTTGTGGCGCGACCAGAGGTCAATCACGCCGGACGGGGTCAGCAGGCCGTAACGCTGGGTGTCGTCGACCCGGAAGGCCACGAAAGTGGGGCGTTTGCCCACGGGGGAGTCAGTCATGCCGAGGTTTTCCTGGTGTGCACCCGGCCAGAAGCCGTGTCGGAAACAGTACCACCGATCGTCGGCTCACGGCGCGACAATCGGCTTGGCCTGCAGGCGCGGTTCGGCGGTGCCGGTGTTGGCAAAAAGGCTGCCCTCCTCGAACCAGGAACGCGGTGCCGCTGCACCCCAGAGCGTCTGCCGCTGCGGGTCGGTGAGGTCCCAGGCGATCGGTTCGTGGTCCGGGTCGACGGTCTGGTAGTCCGAGCAGTAGATCTCGATGCGGTGGTTGTCCGGGTCGCGGATGTAGAGGAAGAACGCGTTCGAGATGCCGTGGCGCCCGGGGCCGCGCTCGATGTTGTCGACGTAGCCGGTGGTCGACATGAGGTCGAGCAGGTCGATGATGTTGAGCGGCGTCGGTACCCAGAAGGCGACGTGGTGCATGCGCGGGCCAACCCCGTTGGTGAACGCCATGTCGTGCACACCGCCCTTGCGGTGCATCCAGGCCGCCCAGAGTTTCCGGCTTTCGGCATCCTCGGTGTACTCGGTCACCCGAAAGCCCATGTCGTTGTAGAAGGCCACCGAGGCGTCTACGTCGGTCGAGAAACAATTGAAGTGGTCGATGCGCAGCGGTTTCACGCCGCGGTACAGCGCGTACTGCTGGTGGATGTGCGGCAGGCGATCCATGGCATGGTAGAACTCCAACGGCATGCCGAGGTTGTCGCTGGTACGAAGCGTCCGGCCCTGAAAGCGGCGCTCGACCCACGCCGTCGGCCGTCCGCGTGCGGTGAACCACGCCTCAGCGGTGTCGAGGTCGTCTTCGCTGTACACCTTGAAGCCCATGACGTTGACTTCGGCTTTCGGGCCTTCGGTCAAGATAACGCAATGATGGCCCCGTTCTTCCATCGCCCGCAGGTACACGGTGGCGTCGGTTTCGTCGGTGACCTGCAGGCCGAGCGTGGTTTCGTAGAACGCGCGGCTGGCGGCGAGGTCGGTGACCACCAGTTCGATGTGACTCAGGCGGACGACGTTGAAGTCGGGGTAGAGATTGAAAGCGGGCACGGGCATGGTCGTCTCTCCTCAGCCGCCGAGCTTGGGCACGCGGTGCGCGTCGGTGGCAAAACACACGTTCTTCGTTTCCATGTAGAAGTCGAAGGACCAATCGCCACCGTCCCGGCCGATGCCGGAGCTCTTGGTGCCGCCGAAGGGCGTCGGCAGGTGGCGCAGGTTTTCCGAGTTCACCCAGACCATGCCGACTTCCATGCCGTCGGAGAAGCGCATGGCGCGGTTGCTGTCCGAGGTCCAGAGGTAGCCGGCGAGGCCGTACTGCACGTCGTTGGCAAGCGCCAGTGCCTCGGCTTCGGTGTCGAAGGGGATGGCGGTCAGCACCGGCCCGAAGATCTCCTCCTGGGCGATGCGCATGCGGTTGTTTGCGTTGGTGAAGAGGGTGGGCTTGACCCAGCACCCGCCGGCGAGATCGCCCCCCGCCTTCTCGCCGCCGGTGGCGATGGTTGCACCCTCGTCGCGGGCGACCTGCATGTACGAGAGCACCTTGTCTTCGTGCACCGGGTGGATCAACGGGCCGATCGTCGTCTCGGGGTCGAGCGGGTGGCCGAGCCGGATGTTCTCGGCTTTCTTCGCCACCAGGGCGCAGAAGTCGTCGTGGACTGAGCGTTCGACCAGCAGACGGCTGCTGGAGGTGCAGCGCTCGCCGTTGAGCGAGTAGATCATGAACACCGCGGCGTCCGCGGCGCGCTCGAGGTCCGCGTCGGCGAACACCACCACCGGGTTCTTGCCGCCGAGTTCGAAGTGCACGCGTTTGAGGCTGTCAGCGCCCTGGCGCATGATATGCGAGCCGGTGTTGCTCTCGCCGACGAAGGCAATCGCCTTGATCGCTGGGTGTTCGCTGAGCGCGCGGCCCGCCTCCTCGCCGATGCCGTTGACGGTGTTCCAGACGCCGGCCGGCAAGCCCGCCTCGTGCGCGATCTCGACCAGCAGGCGTGCGCTCAACGGCGAGAGCTCGGCCGGCTTGTGCACCACGGTGCAGCCGGCGGCGAGTGCCGGTGCGATCTTCCAGGTGCTGAGCATGAACGGGGTGTTCCAGGGCGTGATCACGCCGACCGGCCCGATCGGGCTGCGCGACGAGATGTTGATCTGCCCCGGGGCGTAGGTGCTCTTGCCGTCGCGGGCGGCCGGCGCCTGGTCGGCAAAGAAGCGGAAGTTGGCGGCCCCGCGCAGCGCGGCCTTGCTCATGAAACGCAGCGATTGCCCGGTGTCCATGCACTCAACGAAGGCAATCTCCTCAGCGCGCGCGACGATGGCGTCGGCGATGCCGTGCAACAGCGCGCGGCGGTCCTTGCCCGGCAGGTCGCGCCAGGCGGGGAAGGCGGCCTGCGCGGCCTGCGCGGCCGCGTCGATCTCGACCGCGTCGCCCTTGGCGACCGTCGCGAGCGGTGACAGGTCCACCGGCGTGACCGACTCGAAGGTGGCGCCGCTCGCCGAACCGACCGAGGCGCCGTTGATGAAATGGGCCACGCCCTCGGCGCGAAACCGGGCGAGATGGGCGTCGGCGGTTTTCAGGTTGTCGTCCAGGGCGCTCATGAAAGGTCTCCGTCGGTGGCGTCGTCTGTCGCGTCCCGGGCGGCGCCGGCCGCCCGCACGCGCGGGTGAATCGCGTTTTTCTTCCAGCTGTACGCCGACTGGATTTCGCGGATCTCGAACGAGAGTGCGAAATGCGGTGTGGCGAGCTGGTTCGCCAGCTCGTCCTGCAGCGCGGCGAACAGCGCCTCGCCGATCGCCGCGCGGTCGGCGTCGGCGCGGCCCTGGCCCATACGCAACGACAGGTCGAGAAAAGCGTTCTCCGGCAGCGCGTCGGCGACGTGGTAGTGCTCGCACCGCACCGCGCGCACGCGCACCGCGCCCACCTCGAAGAAGCCGGTGGCGATGGCGGTCTCGAAAATGCGATGGCACAGGGCGGTGTGGTTGAGGCGGCCGTCGAGGTTGGCCGAGTACTCGTAGGTGAAGTGCGGCATGAGCGGCTCCTGGCAATTGCTTAACATGTTAAACATATGCCCGTTTCGATGCAACGTCCCAATGGTTTGTCGGGATCGCCACTAAGTGCTTGCAAGGCAGCACTAGCCGATATTGATCAACTGGCAGCCAATCCGACCGATTGGTTCTTCAGAAATCCGTTTGCAACGTCGCTAGGTTTTTGAGCAGATTGAGAAAAACCATGAGCAACGCAATTGCAATCGCTGTCTTGGTGTTGTGGGCAACACAGGCCGTTTATGCTGCAAACCCGAGTCAGGCCTCAAACGTCGACGCGATCCCCCTGGCGGGGTCCCTAGACGATCCACAGACAATGTCCGATTTGGCCTGCCAGCGAGACGACGATTGGCATGCAGGCCATCGCAATACGGTGACGTTGGCGGACGTCGAGCAGCATCGAATGCATCTGCGTGACGGTGCATTCGATCAGTTGAATGCGAGTCTCAGTGCCCTCGAAAGTCGCGCTCAGCGTGAGCCTGACGGCGAGACGTTGGCCTACAGCGCCTACAGTGCGCTGGGTTTGGGCCACGCCGATTACACGCCGCACTTCCGCGGTTGGGTTGAACACAGTCCTGATCGCCACGAGGCGCGCTTGGCTTTGGGTCACCATCTACTTCGGCTTTCGATGGCGACCGTCCGACGTGTGCGCAGTGGCGAGCTCGATCGCGCTTATCTTGAGGACGTCTCGCCCCTGCTTGAACAAGCCCGGATCGAACTCGAAACGTCGTTGGCTTACCGATCGACGGTGACGGCGGCGGCGCTGCTCCTTGAAACCTTGAGAACCGCGCGAGACCGAGACGCACTCAATGCCCGGGTTGCGCAATTCAGGTTGGAGTTTCCTGCGTCCTACATCGTGTCGATGGGCATTGCTGAATCGGTGTTGCCACCCTTCAGTGAAAACTATGAACGCTATGTGGCGTTTTATTCGGACTTGGTCGAGCAATACCCCAATGAGCCGTTGTTGCGTACTTTGCGCGGCTTCTTCTGGCAACGCAAAGCACGTTCGGAAGAGCGCCGTTTTCACCGCACCGAACACTATGACACGGCGGTGGCGTGCGGCGGTTGGGCCTGGCTTTACAGAGAGCGCGCTGACTACCACAACGCGCGTTCTTTTCATTCCGAAGAAGAGCGCAACCTTCGGGAGGCGGTTGCGGTTTATCCGGTGTCGGCCATCAGCCACTACCAGTTGGCCAGGGTGCTTGTCAGGTTGAACAACTTCTCGGATTCGCGACACCATTTCGACATCGCGCAGCGGCTTGATCCACTGCTCGCGAACACATCGAAGTGGCCGGTTTTTGCCTCACACGAACTCACGGCTTTCGCCAGGCGTGGTATCGACAATTTGCGCTACGCGTCGGCCGAGGCCTTGCTGTCCCAAGCCTTGACGTTCTTCAGTGAAAACACCGAAGCGCATTCACTGCTGGCCAGGGCCCACTTGGAGCAAGGCGATGTGGCCCGTGGTCACGCTGCGTTGCTGCGTGTTTTGGCCATTGACCCGCTCCATATCAACGCCAACCTCAGTTTGGCCGAGCACTACCTGCGGCAAGACAACCTTGATGCGGCGGAACACCTGTGGGAAGCCGTGTTAGCAGAGCAACCCGACAACGCGTATGCGATAGCGCACATGGGTGATGTCCACATGGCGCGCGGCGATTGGCGCGCTGGGCTCGATGCGTTCATGCGAGCCTGTGAGCAGGGCTACCGTTACGCTTGTAGGCATATGAAGGGCGTTGTGGAGCGGCTGTACAGCGACCCTGACACGCTGGTTGACTTCATGGCTTTCATGCAATCGAGAGCGTCAGACCGCCAATAGCCTTCGTCGTGCTAATCGCGCCTATTTGAGGCAAACACCTGATCCAGTGACAACTTTCCGGCGCCGTAGACCACGAGGTACAGCAGCAGGAACACCCACATTGCGCGCTGATCCAGGATGGTGGCATCGGAAAAGCGGTCGAACCAGGCGCCGATGGTTTCAGCGTCGGCGTGGTGGCCGGTGATGTCGACGATCGATTGCACGAACACGAAGCCGATCATGCCAACGGCGGCAATTCGCGTGAACAGGCCCACCACGATCAACACCGGCAGGATGAATTCACCGTAGGTGCCGGCGTAGACGATCAGCTGGTAGGGGACAACCGGGATCTGCGAGGCGTCGTAGTCGTAGAGCTCGACCACCTTCGGCAGCATCTGGAAATACGCGCCGTCCTGCACGGAGAAGAAGCCCGCGAGTCCCTCTCCAACCTTGGTGGTCGCCGAGTTGAGGTAGTACACCATCAACACGGCAGCGAAGGTGAACCGCGCCATCAGTCCGGGCAGCCACCCTGCAAGGTGCGTCTGGATGGCGTTGAAAACGGCATGGTGCAGTGAGACCAGAGGGCGAATCATGGGTGTGGCCTGTCAGGGGTGATTGTGGTTGGAGGCGTGTGTGGGCGCGTGAACAACCCGAGGCCAAGCAGGTGACCGAGGTGCGCGCCCGCGTCAAAGTCGTCGTTGGTGGACAGTACGTGTTCGGCGGCTTCGCCGATCGACTGGCCTGCGGCAAGGTGCGTGAAAAAGGCGGCGGTCGGTGGCGCGAGCGTGTGCACCTCAACGTCCCAGGCCGGTCGGGTGACCACCACGAATTCCGACTGGTTCATGTCAACCGGGTGCTGGTCGCCGGCGTCGCTGTGGACGGCGTACCAGATGCTGCCAGCGGGCCAGTCCGATGCAATGGTTTGGACGGCCGCGTGTGTCGGCAGCACGAGGCCCGGCAGGCTGTCCGGCGGCAGCTCGGCGAGGTCGGTCAGGGCCAATGTGGGTGTGTCGGCTGCGTGGTAGGCGCAGCCGCGCGCCCATTCGATGCGCGCGACGTCGGCAATGTACGGGATTGACTGTGCGCCTGGGATTGCCGCCATGAATTCGCCGAAGTCGCCACCGTACTCGGCCATCACCGGGCCGACCGGCGGGTGTGCGTCGATGAACGCGCGCGCGACCGCAGCGAAGAATTCGGTGCCAACCAGCTGCCCGACGACAGGGTAGGTCGCCTCCAGGTTTTCAATCAGGCTGACCGCCCGGTTGTTGCGGTAGACATTGAACCGCCGGGTGCGCGCCTGTGATGCCTGGCCTGCGACCGCCTCAGGGCAGTCTGCGTCACTGTCGAGCAGCGCGTCGGTGGTTTGGCGCTGAAAGCGCTCAAGCGATGGCACGGTCGCGTGGCTCGGTCCGGTCGATCAGGATTTCAGCCTGCTTCATGTCCGCGCACAAGGTATCCCAATCGGGCACCTGACTGTCCCACTCGATCAAGGTCGGTGTCGGGCCGCAGTGCTCGAGCGTGAACGCGTACAGCGCCCACACGGCGTCACAGACCTCCCGGTCGTGGGTGTCAATCAGCAAGGGGTCGTCCGGATCCGAGGTGTCGACGTCGTGCCCCGCGAGGTGGATTTCGCCGACCGCGTCGAGCGGCAGTGAGCGGATGTAGTCCGCGGCGCTGTATCCCATGTTCTGCGCCGAAATGTACACGTTGTTCACGTCCAGCAGCAGGCCACAGCCAGTGCGTTTGACGATGTTCGAGAGTAACTCGGACTCCGACAGGGTACTGGTGTCGAGACTGAGGTAGTTCGAGGGATTCTCGAGCAGCATCTGGCGCTTCAGCGTGTCTTGCACCTGGTTGATGTGCGCGCAAATGGTGTCTTCGGTTTCCCGGTTGTAGGGGACAGGCAACAGGTCGCTGTAGAACCGGTTGTCGTGGGTCGACCACGCGAGGTGCTCACTGAACGAGTGGGGCGCCATGCGCTCGACCAGCGCCGCGACACGCGCGAGGTGCCTGGCATCGAGCCCGGCGTGTGAGCCGATCGAGAGACCGACGCCGTGCACCGACAGCGCGTAACGCTCGCGAATCCACGCCAGCACGTCAAGCGGCTTGCCACCCGCACCGAGGTAGTTTTCAGCGTGCACTTCGAACCAGCCGACGTCCGGTTGCTCGGCCAGGATGGTGTCGTAGTGTCGGTGTTTCAGACAGACCCCTGCGCGGGCGGGCAGTGAGGTCTTGGGATGCTTCAGAGTCATGCCGTTCACCATGGCCTCAGGGTCGCAGAGAATGCCGGGGATGGCAACCCGGGCGATGTGCCCGGGTTGCAATACGGACCTGAGACCTAGCCTGTCGGCAGGTCGCGCTCGAGCGCCTCGAGAGAACCTGTACGGTCGCCCGGCAGCTCGAACTTCGCCATGCTGTCGACGCCGTACTTCTCACAGTCGCCTTTCGGGACCAGTGTCCAGGCGTTACCTTGGTAGTCGACCTTCGAGGTGCCAGCGCAGGTGGTGCCCGGACCGGCAGCACAGTCGTTCTTGCCAGCCAGTGAAATGCCGTAGCATTTTTCCTTGCCGGCCGCGGTTGCAGTTTGAACGATCGCGATCTGTGACACGGCAAGTGCCAGTGAACCGGCGATTACAGCAGCGTTGCGGTTGAAGGTTTTGGTGCTCATCTAGATTGTGCTCCTGATGTGTCGACGTGCGACGTTGTGGCTGTGATGCAACGCGGGGTTGCACTCTCAAGACATGCGCAGATCAAGGGGTCGTGGTGTGTGCATGTACGTCTAAGACCCTACCCCGACAGGGCGGTTCATCGCATACGCGTCACCACGTAGTGTCCCGCGATACGGCGTGTTGTGGCACGTGGTTGCAGCGTCGAGGCCCTCCTGGCCTGCATCGCAAGCTTACCTCAGCTGTGGTGCTGAGGGCAGGGTGGGGTCGCCCGATTCGTGCAGGCTCAGTCGGCTACGCGCACAACGACAACGGTGTGCAGCGCGGCGGCCGCGTGCGCCTGACGCCTTGTGGCCCGGGCGGGCGCGCCACAGCGGGACGCCGTGGACCGAGGCGCCTACCAGACGTAGGGCTCCCAGCGGTCGACATCGAGGACGTAGGACGAATTGCCCCATTCGGTGCCGGTGAGCTGGGTGTTCAGCGTGCCGTAGATATACACCGCGTCCCAGAGTTGCGCGGATTCCATGCCGTCTTCGCTTTGGGCGTAGATGATCTGGTTGGACGGCGGTGGCGGCACGTGAATGCACGCGCCCACGTAGGGCACGATCAGAAACCGGTACACACGATCCATGTCGAGGTCGAGCGGCAGCACGTAGCCCGGGATGCGAACGCGTTCGCCGTCGAGCTTCTCGACAACCGGTGCATCGTCGAGGTTCGACATCGCCATCATGGCATTGAATTCCGGCGGCATCAGGTGAATCCACTCGAGGTGTCTGAAACCGTCGGACTCGGCTTCTGGCAGCGTTTCCCAGAGCGGCATGGTCATGCCAAGTTGATCTGAGGCGGGTGCCGGGTTTGGCTGCGTCGGGTCGATGATGATCGGGTCGCTCGACTCGTCGAGCGACAACACCAGATGTTGGTTGGGCGGCGGAGATGTGTCCAACTCGATCCGCTCGTCCTGCACCGCTGCGGCGCCGGGCGGTTCTGCGCCACAGCCCGCGAGTGCGAGGCAAGAGGCCACCGGCAGTACCCATCGAATCACGTCATGTCCTCACAGTCAGGCCGTCGTCGAGTGCGTTGCGGTAGGCCAACGCGGCGGGCGCGATGCCAACCACGGTTGCGCCCGCGATCACAGCAGCCAACAGCGCCCAGGTGCTGGCCGAGGGTGGGCCCAGGGTGACCACGACGCCGTAGGCACTCAAGAGCCACGGGGCCACCGACGCGATCGCGCCGTAATGAAGCACCAGGCCGAGCGCGACACCCACCGCCCCAAGTAGCATCGACTCGCCGCAGAGCAGCTTGAACACGTGGCTCGCGGGCGTGCCCATGGCGCGCAACAGCGCGATCTCGCGTCGACGTTCGTTGATGCCGGCCAGAAGCACGGTCAACATCCCGAGCAGGCTCGCGACCACGACCAGCGCCGACATCGCGAACAGCGCGCGCTCCACGCCCGAGAGGGTGGTCCACAGCGACTGAAGGGTCAATCCGGGAATGATGGCCATGAGGACGTCGTCGGTGTAGCCGTTGACATGCCGTTGAAACGCGAACGTTTTTATCCGGCTTTTCATCCCCACCAGGAAACCCGTGATGGCCTCGGGTTCCGGAATCGGGGCGTTTTGCGGTGCGCCGGCCACACGCACGCCGTTGACCCAGCCGATGTGGATGGCTTCGATGCCCTCGAGTGACACGTGCAGGGTACGGTCGATGGGTGTGCCGGTGGGCGCGAGCACGCCGACCACGGTGAAGGGTTTGTCGTCGTGTGCGGAAATCCCCGCGCCACCGAGACCGTGTGACACCACGATCCGGGAGCCAACGGTGTAGCCGAGCGCGGTCGCGACTTCGCTGCCGAGCACCACGTCGAGCGGGTTATCGAAGGGCCGACCCTCGGACAGACGGATGGTCTGGTCTCGCCCGTAGCGGTAGTACTCAAAGTAGTCGAGGTTGGTGCCGAGCACGCGGTAGCCGCGGTGCGAGTCACCGAGCGAGAGCGGCACGGTCCAGGCGACCGCGGGGTGGTCTTTGAGTGTTTGGTAACTCGACCAGCGCACACCCCCGGTCGGGTCGCCGAGTCGGAACACGGTGTAGAGCAGCAGGTTCACGGGACCGGCGCGCGCGCCAACAATGAGGTCGGTGCCGCTGATGGTGCTTGCAAAATTGGCTTTGGCATCGACACGGATCTTCTCGACGCTCACCAGCAGCATCACGCTGATCCCCATTGACAATGCGGTCAGCAGCGCAGTCGCGCGGCGGTTGAGCAGGCTCTTCCAGGCTAGGCTCAGCCAGAACACGCGCCGTCTCCCGTCAACGACACGCTGCGGTCGAAGTGTGCGCTGAGCTCGCGGTCGTGGCTGACGAACAACACGCTGGTGTCGTGTTGGGCGCACTGTGACAGCAACAGTTCGAGGAAGCCGTCGCAGTTGTCGCGGTCGAGTGCCGAGGTGGGCTCGTCCGCGATGATCAGTCCGGGCTGCCCTATCAACGCGCGCGCCGCGGCCACCCGCTGTTGCTGGCCCACGCTGAGGTCGCTCGCGGGTGCCTGAAACAGGTCCTCGCCCAACCCGAGTTCGCCAAGCAGGCGTCGCGCACAGGCGTCGAGCGACTCGTGCTCGAGCACCGCGGCGCGGCGCGGTGCTGACACACGGCACGGCATCAGCACGTTTTCGAGCACTGACAGGTAGGGCAGCAGGTTGAACTGCTGGAAAATGAAGCCGATGCGGTCGCCGCGCAGCGCGTCGCGTTGACGCGCTGACAGCGACGACAGCTCCGCGCCGAACACGCGGAGGCTGCCCTCGTAGCCGGTGAGCACACC
The DNA here is from genome assembly GCA_039196715.1 of Pseudomonadota bacterium. Taxonomy (NCBI): domain Bacteria; kingdom Pseudomonadati; phylum Pseudomonadota; species Pseudomonadota bacterium. The sequence continues at coordinate 528 of JBCCUP010000108.1, read as the reverse complement.
GGCGATGAGGTTGAGCAGGGTGCTCTTCCCGCTGCCACTCGGGCCGTGCAGGAACACACGCTCGCCCTCGGCCAACTGCAAGGCCGGCAGGGTCAGCGCGAACCCGCCCCGCGTGGGGCGGGTGAAGTGCAGCTGCTCGATCGCGACCGTCATTTCAGGTTGAGCACCGTTTGTGAGGGTGTCAATGCCTGAACCTGCGGACCGGACTCCAGCAGCATCTCGGCGTTGACGGTCTCGAGGTAGGCGTTGCCGTCGAACAGCAGCGCCTCGAGCGTCTCAAGCTCGTCCGGCGCGCTGCACGTCAACAGCCAGAGCGCGTTGATTTCGGAGTGCACCGAGCCCTCGCTGTCGTGATCGCCGTGGTCGTGATCGTGTTCATCCTCGCCGTGCTTGTGCTCGTCGTGGTGTTCGTCCTCGTGGTGCTCCTCGCCGTGCTTGTGCTCGTCGTGGTGTTCGTCCTCGTGGTGCTCCTCGCCGTGCTTGTGCTCGTCGTGGTGTTCGTCCTCGTGGTGCTCCTCGCCGTGCTTG
>JBCCUP010000107.1 GCA_039196715.1 Pseudomonadota bacterium | reverse complement strand
TTGAACCGCGCGTGCGGCGAAACGGGTGGACAATCGCAGCGAGTGCGAAGAACACCATGGCGCCGACCACCGCGCCTCGCAGATCGATAATGATGTCGTCTAATCTGCCGCTTCTGCCCGTGAGGAACAGCTGACCCGACTCGGTGGCCACGGCGAGTAAAACCACGAACAGGGTAATACCTGCGAGGTTGGCTCCCAGTCGGCTTCGGATGGCCAGTGCGAAAAATGCGAGGGCTGCAAATCCGATCGCATGGCCGAGTTTGGCTACGCTTGCCACCCCGAAGACAACGTCAGTGAATTGGGCGTGCTCCACCAGCTTGTACAGTGGCAGCAAAGCGGATCTCAGGTGTTGGCCGGGCAGCGACACACCGACAAGTATGGCGGCGATCACCCCGAGCGGGATCGCTGCTACCAACAGCGTGCGACGCTCGAACAGGGCGTAGACCACGGCCAGAGAGAAAGACGCCCAAACCACAGCGAGGCCGATCAGCAGCGTCTTGAAGTGAACCCAGGGGCGCACCATCACGCTTTCGACAGATCCGAGTGTGGCGCTGCCCGTGGTCTTGAACAACCGCAGGAGCACACCAAACTCCACTGCGGAATCGGGCACCCACATGGCGCGCTCGTGCAACGCCGGTTTGTTGTTGCCCACCAGGGCTTGCACGGTGACACCGGCACGCTTGATACGCTCGCCCTTGGCGTCGTAGAAAAACACGCCAAACAGGGCGACATGCCAGTTTTCCTCGCCGTACTTTACGTCTGTGCTGGACATGACACCTTGCGTCAGGAGTTCGTCCGTGCGGGTCTCTTTGGCTGAGGGCAACGGGTAGCGCACCTCTGCCCAGCTCACTCCTGGCACGGTGCGAGACACCGTCATCGCTGTGCTGGAGAGCACGAAGCCCTCCAAGGCATCGACGGTCTTGCCGTCTTCGATAAGGATGTGTTGCGAAGCCTGGCCTGGAAACCCGCCGGACAGGTTGGTTGTGGTGGTCTCGTAGCGCGAAACGGTGGATCCCAAAATGAACGTGCCTGTGGTCAGCAGCGCGAATAGCGCCAGCAACGTAGCGAGCGAAAGCGTGTGGCGTTTGGGCATGGTGCGCGTTGCTGGGTGTACGGCGACGATGGGGATGGCGTCAAGCGGGCAAGCTGTGGCACCGTAGAGTGTAATCCAGTTCGTCGATACCGAAAGACCATGGCGAAAATCGTGCCTTTCAAGCGTCCCGATCGACGCAAACGCGCCGACGGCCTGACACTGTGCCAGAGCGGCTTCCACAAGTGGCGCACGGAGTCGGGTACGCCATTTGACCCCAAACAAGGCAAGCTGGTGACGCGCCTGACGTGTGCGCGTTGCGGTGCAACCAAGACCAAAGCGCTCTAGACAACCTTGGCCTGTGAAACAGGTCGTACCATCTATGCTCTCTTCAGGCGTTGTGTTCCTGCAGGCGCCTCACGTGATTGTGCGACACGACAACCTCGATGATTGATATCCACGCCCATGTCATTCCGGGCATCGACGACGGTCCGGCAGACCTCGATGAGGCACGGGACCTCGTGCGCGCCGCCGTTGCAGCGGGCACCACGCACATCGTCGCCACACCGCACATGGTGCCGGACCAGTACCCGAACACGCGCACGTCGATCGTTTCGGCCTTCGCCAAATGCAAATACACGCTCGAGTCTGCCAGCGGTGTGCGCTTGGCTGCCGCGGCCGAAGTGCGGGTCGGTGTCGACACGGTCGACCTGGTTGAGCGTGAGCAGTTGCCCTGGATAGGCCACTATGACGGCCGGCCGGTGGCGCTGCTCGAGTTTCCCCACGCGGCTGTACCGATTGAGTCGCGCAACGTGATCCGGTGGCTGGTCACCCGCGGCGTCGTACCCCTGATCGCACACCCAGAACGGAACCTTGAAATCATGCAGTCCTACCACCGGGTCACGGAACTTGCAGACCTCGGCTGCCTCTTTCAATTGACTGCGGCCTCGATGTCCGGTGGTTTCGGCCCGGGCGCCCAGAAAACCGGTGCCCGGATGGTGCGAGACGGCCTCGTGCACGTGCTCGCATCCGACATGCACAACACGCGCTACCGACCGCCCGCACTCGGGCCGGGCGGCAGGGTGGTTGAAAAAATGATCGGCTCGAGCGCCGTGGCTGATCTGGTGTACGACAACCCGTGGAACATTGCGGCGTCGCTCTTTGCCGCCGAGCCCATCGACCTGGTCGTGTGATGCGCTTGACCACGTTCCTCGCCCTCTCACGACCCTGGACCACACCGTGAACGAACTGAACCCGGCGGCAATCGCGTCCCGGTTGCGCTGGCGGTGCCGGCGCGGCATGAAGGAACTGGACATTGTCCTGACCACCTGGCTGGACAAACACTACGCCACGGCGACCGAAACCGAGCGGGACGTCTTTCTCGCCTTGCTGGACATGGACGACCCCGACCTCGCCGTCGTGTTGCTCGGTGGCGGCAGTCTGGGTGACCCCGAGAGCGACCGTGTCGTTCACGCAATCCGCGCTTCCACTGCACCTTGACCCGCGTCCCTCCGGGGTCATGCGGGCGCTGGTGACCGCCGCGCACGGTGCGCTGGCCGTGGTCACGCTGCTCGGTGGTGCGGACCGCGTGGTGTCGGCCGTGGTGTTCAGCCTGCTCCTCGTGTCGCTGGCGTCGGCGTTGTTCTGGATACGGCGACCGGTGACGCTGGTGTGGCGCGCCGACGGGGCGATGGAGGGCACCATCTGGCGGTCACCGGTGCTCGACGCCACCGTGTTGCCGTCCACCTTCGAGCACCCGCGGTTGGTCATCCTGCATTTGCGGGAGCCCGATACCGGGACGCACTGGCGGGTGCCGATTGCCGCTGACAGCCTCGATGCGGACACGCACCGTCGCTTGCGGGTGCGATTGCGCGCCACGTACTTGACCGACACCGCACCCTGACCGATGCTCCCCACGCGCCGTGTGGCGCCGGTTGTGACACAGGAGAGAAACCGCGTATGGGCCGTCCGATTTTTCTGGGGGTGAACGTCGACCACGTGGCGACGCTGCGGCAGGCGCGCGGCACCCGCTACCCGTGCCCGGTGCACGCAGCCCTGGTGGCTGAGCAGGCCGGTGCGGACGGCATCACCATGCACCTGCGCGAGGACCGGCGCCACATTCAGGACGTCGACATCGACCGCATGGCCGAGCTGACGCAGACCAAGCTCAATTTCGAGATGGCCGCGACCGAAGAGATGGTCGGGATCGCCTTGCGCACCGAACCGGTCGACGTGTGTCTGGTGCCGGAACGGCGAGAGGAGCTCACCACCGAGGGCGGGCTGGATGTGGTGCGCAACCGCAACTACCTGACCGACTGCTGCGGTCGACTGGCAGAGGCGGGCATCCGCGTCTCACTGTTCATCGACCCGGAGCCGGCGCAGATCGAGGCCAGTGCCGCGGTGGGTGCGCCGGTGGTGGAGCTGCACACCGGTGCCTACGCCGAGGCCGGCACCGCAATGGCCGATGAGCTCGCCCGTTTGACCAGCGCCGCGCGTGCGGCCGACGAACTGGGTCTGATTGTCAACGCCGGTCACGGCCTCAACCGCAACAACGTCGCACCGATAGCGCGGATACCGGAAATCCACGAACTCAACATCGGTCATGCGTTGATTGCCGACGCGGTGTTCACCGGCCTGACTGTGGCAGTACGCGACATCAAGCACGCCATGCTCACCGCCAGGGCGTCAGTGTGATCTGCGGGACGGGCGTCGACATCGCGCGCGTTTCCCGGATCGCAGCGGTGTGGCAGCGTCACCCGCGGCGGTTTGCGTTGCGCATTCTGCACCCGAGGGAACGCCCTGCGTGGGAGGCCTGCACCAGCGACCAGGCCGGGGCGTTTCTCGCCAAGCGCTTCGCGGCCAAGGAAGCCGCGTCCAAGGCCCTCGGCACCGCCATCCGCGGCGGCATCGCGATGCAGGATTTCATCGTCTCGCGCGGCGACAAGGGACGCCCGCTGCTCGAGCTGAGCGGCCGGGCGTCGGAGGAAGCCGGTCGGCGTGGCATTACCCACTGGCACCTCAGTTTGTCGGATGAGGCCGACACTGTTGTGGCGTTCGTGGTCGCCGAGGCGCGCCCGTGAGCCCCGAGAACCGGCGCCGTGTCGCCTATTCGATTGCGGCACTGGCCGTCGTGGCCATCTGGCGACCGTTGCGTGCGGCGGTGGCATCGGATGCGCTGTTTTTCATCCTGGCGCTGGCCGCGATTGTCCTGGCCGGGGTGCTGGCCAACCGCCTCAGTCGCTGAGCGCGTCGTCGAGTCGGCGACGCCAGAGGGCGACCTCGGCCGCGCTGTCCGCGTAGGGCTCGAGTGGGTGACCCCAGACCACGCCGGGCCAGTAGGGGTCAGACACGTAGCGACCGATCACATGAACATGCAGCTGAGGCACAAGGTTGCCAATGCTCGCAATGTTGACCTTGTCCGGTCGGCAGCAGCGGCGCAGGGTGCGGGCCACGCGGTTGACGCAGCCCTGCAAGGCCTCTGACTGACCCGGCTCGAGGTCGAAGGGCTCCGTTGCATCGCACTCCGGCACCAGCACCAACCAGGGCAGCGGTGCGTGGTTCTGAAGGCGAATCTGGACCGAGGCGTGTCTGACGATCAACTGCGAGTCACGCGCGATACGCGGGTCGAGGGCGAACGCCACCGGTGTCAGCCACCGAGCATGCTGAGGAAGGGGTTGGTTCGACGCTCGTGGCCCACGGTGCCGCTCGGTCCGTGCCCCGGAATGAAATAGACGTCATCGCCGAGCGGCAGAATCTTCGTGCGGATAGTGTCGAGCAGTTGCTGCTGATTGCCGCCGGGCAGGTCGGTGCGGCCGATCGAACCGTTGAACAGCACATCGCCACTCTGGACCGTGCTGGCATTGTGATCGAAGAACGCCACGTGGCCCGGCGAGTGTCCGGGGGTGTGGAGCACGTCCAGTCGCAGCTCGCCGAGCGTGATGCTGTCACCTTCGTCCAGCCACCGGTCCGGCTCGACCGGTTTCACCGGCGGCAGACCGAACATCGAGGCCTGTTGGCTGAGTTCGGCAAGCAGCGGTTCGTCGTCGCGGTGCGGGCCGACAATGTTGACCGCGAGCGCGTCTGCACACTCGCGCGCGCCTGCCGCGTGATCGATGTGGCCATGCGTGAGCAGCACCACATCGATCTCGATCCCCGCCTGCTCGATCGCGGCGTAGACCATCGGCAGGTCGCCGCCCGGGTCGACCACGGCCCCTTTCAGGGTGTGCTCGCACCAGAGCAGTGTGCAGTTCTGTTGGAACGGGGTGACGATGACGATTTCGTGGCGCATGCCGTACTCCGGGGTCAGGCGTTCAAATCGGGAATGAGTTGGCTCTCGAGCTTCTCGATCTGGTCCTTGAGCAAGAGCTTGCGTTTTTTCAAGCGGCGCAGTTGCAATTGATCCGTGGCCGGTTGGGTCGACAGGGTGTTGATGACGAGGTCCAGGTCGCTGTGCTCGTGACGCAACTCGGTAACCAAAAGCCGCAGCTGTTCACGTTCACTCTCATCCATGGATTCGAACCTTGCTCATACCGCTCGCCAGGGGCCCGTGTCAGGGCGGTCACCTGCCAGGTGACGTGGGTGCCGCCGACCCGGCGGCCCGGGCCGACACACAGCCCGTATAGTGTATCAGCCCGATCCGCAGGGCGAGGCTCGGCCGCGCGCCGCGCAGCGGCACGCCGTCCGTCGAGGGTGCCTGTCCGCCGTCGCTCGGGCACACTTGGGCATGTTTGCCAATGGCACCGCATCAGGGGATGACCGCCATGCTCGATCTGCCGCGGGCCCATGGCGGCCCTGTCGTCGCCGGCCGTTTCCGGGTGTCTCCGGACGAGTTCGAAGTCAACGAGTCGCTCAAGGAGCCCCCGTCCGGCGCTGGAGTGCACACCCTGTTGCACGTCGAGAAAGTCGGCCAGAACACCGCCTGGGTAGCACGCTGGCTCGCCGAATCGGCCGGTTGCCGCGATCGGGACGTCGGCTACTGCGGTCTCAAGGACCGCCACGCGCGCACCACCCAGTGGTTCAGTGTGCCGGTCGCGCTTGGCCGGGACACGCTGGTGGCGCCCGAGGGGGTCCGCGTGTTGGAACGCGTGCCACACCACCGCAAGTTGCGCCTGGGTGCGCACAGCGCCAACCGGTTTCGCATCCGCCTCCACGTCGACGGTGAACTCGCGTCGGTGATGGACCGCTGCGAGCAGGTGCGGACCGAGGGGTGCCCCAACTGGTTCGGCGCGCAGCGCTTCGGGCGCGGCGGCGCGAACCTCGCGCGCGCGCGAAGCTGGTTTGCCCGGGGCGGTCGGGCGCGGCCCGACCAGCGGCGTCATTGGCTGTCGGCGGCACGCGCGGAGGTGTTCAACCGCTACCTCGCGGGTCGGGTTGCGGCGGGCAACTGGTCCGAGGCGCTGCCAGGCGACATCCTGAACCTCGATGGCAGCGGCAGCGTCTTTCTGTGCGAGGCCGTCGACCCGTCAATTGTCGACCGCGTCGTGACCTGGGATGTCCACCCGACGGGGCCGCTGTGGGGCCGTGGTGAGGCGGTGCGGGGCAGCGATCATGCGGCGCGTGAACGGGCACGGCTCACCGCACACGGCGATCTGCTCGACGGCCTGGAGCGCGCGGGCCTGCGCGCGGAACGGCGACCGCTTCGGCTGCGACCGCACGATCTGCAGGCCGACGCCGACCCGCGCAGCAGCACCGTCTGGCTGGAGTTCAGCTTGCGGCCCGGTCAATTCGCCACCGCCGTGTTGCACGAGTTGGGGATGTTCAGTGATGCGGCGCTGATCGACACCTGACGCGCGTACGCCCGAACGGTGGTGTCAGCGGGGCCGCCGTTGGCGCCACGCGAGCAGCCACACGCCGAGGCCGAGCAACGTGGCACCGCCACCCTGCACGCTGCGGGTGTTCGGCGAACCGTCGTCCGACGCCGGCAGACCGGCGGCGACCCGCACGGCGGCACTCGCGTTCAGAAGGCCAGCGCCGCAGCCGTCACACGCACGCGGAAACGCGTTGCTGGTTTGCTGAAGTGTTGCCGCCACGGCATCGTTGCTCAGCAGCGGATTGACCGCCAACATCATCGCGGCTGTCGCGCTCACGTGCGGGGTGGCGATACTCGTGCCGAAACGGTGGCCGTAGACATGGTCGCCTGCGGGCGCCTGGACGCCGCTGTCTTCGGTGGTGATCACCCCGTCGTTCGGCTCGCCCCCTGGCGCAGCGAGAGCGACTGCGCTGCCAAAATTGCTGTAGCTCGATTTCGATCCGTCTCGCGCCGCGGCCGCGACCGTGAACACGCCGTCGCACGAGGCCGGTGCCTGCGGCATATCGTCCATGTCCGTGTTGGCGTTGCCTGCCGCGGTGATCACCATGGCACCGGCACGCCGCGCGTCGTCGATGGCCAGCTGCATCGCGGGTGTACAGGCCTGATTGATGCCGAGGCTCAGGTTGATGATCTGCGCGGGGTTCGGGTTGTCGGGGGCGCCGAACACCTCCAGGCCTGCGGCCCAGCGGATGCCGGCGATCAGGTCGGATACGCGCCCACCGCACTTGCCCATGACCCGGACCGGCAACACATCGATGCCGGTTGCCGCGCCTGCGATACCCGTGCCGTTGTTGCGTTTTGCAGCGAGTACGCCGGCGACACCGGTGCCGTGCCAGGTGCTCGCCTGCACCGGGCAGTCGGGCTCGACAATGCCGTTGCTGATGTCGAAGGCCGACACCCAGTCACCGGGGTCGCTCGGGTCGGCGTCACGGCCGTTGCCGTCGTTCGCCGTCGTCGCGGCGCTGACGAAGTCGTAGCCGGGCAAGGTGTCCGCGCTGTCGAGGTGGTCGAGCAGCAGACCGGTGTCGACCACGGCGACGGTGACACGGACCTGCGCCCGGTTCGGCAGCCAGGCCTGCACGAGATCGGTCCCGGCGGGGTTCGTGTCGCGGTCGGTCAGCGCCCATTGCTCGGGCAACCGGGGATCGTCGAAAGACGCTGGGAACACGCGGCCGTCGACTTCGACGTGTGCGACGCCGTCGGCCTGCCGCAACGTGTCCATGACGGCCTCGGCGGAGGCGGCGGGCACCCGGACGACCCGCAGCGTGTCCGTGCCGCGTGCCGCGCGGGCTTCGGTGGCGGCGAGGTTGACGATGAGTTGCACGGTGTCCTCGGCGTTGGCCGAGGCCGCGACAGCCGCGCACGCGGCCGCCACGCAGGCGGCGCGCAGAACCGACAGCGCGTCGGAAAACCGGCGTATCCAGCGGCTCGGTGCAGTGTGTGTGGCCATGGCCACACACCGTGCAAGGCCGGTGCCGTCTCAGCGCGGTGCGTGGAGCGTGCTCAGCGTTCCTTCAGTCGGGGAATCAGCATCGGCAAATTGCACGGCAGGGTGCGGTTGTCCAGCTGGCTCGCGATCAAGCGGTCCCAGGCCGTTGCGCAGGCCCCGGTGGAGCCGGGCAGCACGAACAGGTAGGTGCCGTTGGCCACGCCCGAGAGCGCACGCGACTGCAACGTCGAGCTGCCGATTTCCTCGTACGAGAGCATGCGGAACACTTCGCCGAAGCCGTCGAGCTGTTTGTCCAGCAGGGGGGCAACGGCTTCGGGCGTGCCATCACGGCCGGTGACCCCGGTGCCGCCGGTGGTCAGCACCACGTCGACGTCGGGGTCGGCGATCCACTGGGACACCACGGCGCGGATCCGGTAGATGTCGTCTGGCACGACGCGGCGGTCACAACAGCGGTGGCCGGCGTCACTCAGGCGCGCAACCAACAGCGATCCCGAGGTGTCCTCGGCTTCGGTGCGGGTGTCCGACGCGGTGAGCACGGCGATGTTCAAGGCGAGAAAGGGGCGGTCGTCGGATGTCATGGCATGCGAACTCGTCGGACGGGACACGCGCCACCTCGGTGCGGTCCGGGAATGGGCTGATGGCGGTAAATCGTTGTTATGATAGCCAGTTAGCCCTTGAGCCTACCGCATGCCGCAACGTCTGCAAAAATTACTCGCCGCGAGTGGGTTCGGATCCCGTCGAGCCCTCGAGCAGTGGATTCGCGATGGCGAGGTGCTGGTGAACTTCAGCCGCGCCGAGCTCGGCGTCAAGGTCGCTGCACGTGACTGGGTCACCGTGCGCGGTATCCACCACCAGGTGGTCAACCGCGGCCGCGCGCCCGCCCGCGTGCTGATGTACCACAAGCCGGTCGGCCAGGTGAGCACCCGCCAGGACGAGCAGGGTCGAGCCACCGTGTTTGATGCCTTGCCACGCCTCAACCAGAACCGGTGGGTGGCGGTGGGCCGGCTCGACATCAACACCAGCGGGCTGTTGCTGTTCACTGACGACGGGGAACTGGCCAATCGCCTGATGCACCCGTCTTCCGAACTGACCCGGAAATACGCGGTGCGCGTGCACGGCGAGGTGTCCGAGGCAGTGCTCGACGCGCTGCGACAGGGTGTCGAGCTCGACGACGGCATGGCCACCTTCGATTCCGTCGTGGCCGCCGGCGGTGAGGGCGCTAACCAGTGGTTTCACGTCAGTTTGCGCGAGGGCCGCAACCGGGAGGTCCGGCGCTTGTGGGAATCGCAGGGCGTGATGGTCAGTCGACTGACCCGCATCCAGTATGGCCCGGTCAGCTTGCCGCGCTGGTTGTCGCGCGGGAAGTTCGAGCAACTCAAGGGAGAGGGCTTGTCGACGTTGTTGAACGCCGTCGGACAAACCCCGTCAGAGACCCTGGCTCTGGTGAAGAAGCAACCGCCACGGGGTCGACGCACCGCCCAAACGCAACCCAAACGGCGCGCGCACAACGCGCGCCAACGGCAACCGAAATGAGCAAGAACACCCTGTACCGCGTGAAATTCGTCAACCAGAATCAGCTCATGGACGTGTATGTCCGCGAGGTGTTTCAGGCCGAGCTGTACGGCTTCGTGGTGCTGCGAGACTTCGTGTTCGGCGAGACCGCGAGCCTCGTCGTCGACCCGGCCGAGGAAAAACTCAAGGCGGCTTTTCAGGGGGTCCAGCAGACCTGGGTGCCGATGCACGCGATTGTGCGCATCGATCAGGTCGAAAAACGCGGCACGGCGACCCTCACCGAGATCACCAAGGACAACATCGCCGCCTTTCCGAGCCCCATCTACACACCGCGAGATGCGCCCGAAGGCTGACATGGCGGTGTTGGCCGGCGAAGTGGACGCGTTTGGTGAGCTCGCCCTCGCCGCCGACGCCGCGGTCCTCGACGTGCGCGACACGGAGCACGAGAAGGGGCGCCGGTACTACCTCGAGCACGACTGGGTGGCCGAGGAGGGTGGCGACGTCTTTGAATCGCCCGGCGAGACCCACACGCTTGTGGTGCCGGACGACGTCGAGCTCATGATCACCGACTTCCAGGTCAACGGTGTCATGCGTTTCGTCGACCCGTGGCGCACGATGGAAGGGTACGAGGACGTGTTTTCCAAGATCGACATGTGCCGCGCGCACGACGCGTCCGTGGGGCTTGGCAACGACTTTATCGATCAGTTCATTCGCTGAGGCAACGTGGCGGTATCCTCACCCGGCGTGTGTTGGCGGTGTTGGCCACAGGCGGCTTGTGGCAGGTGAGAGGAGGTACCCATGACCACGGTGTGCAGTGTCGGATTCGGTGAAGCGGCCCAAGCTTTTGTGGCCGGTTGGCACGCGGCCGGCGCTGCCGTGTCAGCGTTCGACGTCAAGACGGGCGACCCGTCGACGCGTGAGGCCAAACGCGCGGACTACGCCGGTCACGGCGTGCGCGGTGCGGAAACACTTGGCGACGCGCTGGCGGGCGGTGAGCTCGCGTTTTCCCTGGTGACGGCCGATCAGGCCGAGACAGCGGCGCGGCAGGCTGCCGAGCAGAATCTGAATGCCGCACTTTGGCTGGACTGCAATTCCTGTGCGCCGGGCACCAAACGGCGTGCGGCCGAGGCCATCGAAGCGGCGTCTGGGCGCTATGTCGATGTCGCGGTCATGGCCCCGGTGTACCCCAAACGCCATGCGGTGCCTTTGTTGTTGTCCGGGCCGCACGCGGCGGTCGCGGCCGAGGCACTCGCGGCATTGGGCATGCGCCCGCGCGTCGTCGGCGAGGATGTCGGCCAGGCGTCGACGATCAAGATGCTGCGCTCGGTCATGATCAAGGGGACGGAAGCCCTGTTTGCCGAGTGTTTCCTCGCCGCACAGAAGGCCGGCGTGCTGGACGCCGTGTTGGGTTCCTTGAGCGGGTCCAACCCCGACGTCGCCTGGGAGAAGCAGGGCAGCTACACGCTCGAGCGCATGACCGTGCACGGCGAACGTCGCGCCGCCGAAATGCGCGAAGTTGCCCGGACCCTCGCAGACCTCGATGTGCCGAACGGCCTGACGGAGGCGACGGTGCAGTGGCAGGCGCGTCTGGGTCAGCTGGGTGTCGAGCCCGGCGAGGACGTGTTGGTGGAGCGCCTCGTGCGGGTGCTCGAGGCGTTGTGATTGCGGGTCGGGGCCGGGTAGGCGGCGAAATCGGGACGCGATGGCGCACGGATTCGGTTACGGAATGTCGGCGTATTTGGCGCCACCTCTGAAGTTCGGTCGAGAGAGGGATTGGCTCGGAATCGCGTGAGGCGATTTTTTGGCGAGTGCGCTGTTGCACGCCAGCCAAGATCAAACCGTCTTGGATGACGGATATCCGGCTTGAGGTTGGCGGGTTTTCAGCCACGCCATGCCCTTT
>JBCCUP010000106.1 GCA_039196715.1 Pseudomonadota bacterium | reverse complement strand
TTCTATTGGAAAAATAGAATAGTGTGTTTTTGTATCCGTTGGAAAATACTTGATTAGTGATTGGCAATAATTTTATGACTAGCCCGTTCAACCAGGAACTTGAAGACCGCCTGGTGAGTTACGCCGCGATCGACAGCCAGAGCGACGAGAACTCGCCGACGGCGCCGAGCACCGCCGTGCAGTTCGACATGCTGCGCCTGCTGCAGACCTAGCTGACGGCACTCGGTGCGGTCGACGTGCAGCTGACCGACTACGGCGTGGTGCTCGCCACCGTGCCGGGCACGGCACCCGGGCCGACCATCGGCCTGCTCGCGCACGTCGACACCGCACCGCAGTTCAACGCGACCGGCGTCAAGCCGCGTGTGATCAAGCGCTACAACGGTGGCGACATCAGTTTCCCGGACGACCCGAACCTGGTGTTGTCACTGGCCGAGCACCCGTACCTCGCCGACAAGCAGGGGCACGACATCGTCACCGCGTCGGGCACCACCTTGCTCGGCGCCGATGACAAGGCCGGCGTGGCCATCCTCATGACGCTGGCGCACCACCTGCTCGACAACCCCGACATCCCGCACGGCCCGATCCGGCTCGCGTTCACGCCCGACGAGGAGATTGGCCGCGGCGTGACCCCGCCACTCGCCAAGGACCTCGCGGCGGAATTCGCCTACACGTTCGACGGCGGCGAAGTGGGGGAGATCGAGTTTGAGAGTTTCTCGGCCGACCGCGCGGACGTCACGGTGACCGGCGTGTCGATTCACCCGGGGCTTGCGAAGGAAAAGCTGGTCAACGCCATCCACTTGGCGAGCAAGATCATCCAAACCTTGCCGCAGGCGACCCAGACACCCGAGACCACCGACGAACGTGACGGCTTCATCCACGCGACCGACATGAACGGCGACGCGGCCCAAATGACCATCAAGTTCATCGTGCGGGATTTCGAGCTCGACGGCCTCGAGGCCAAGGGCGAACTCATTCGCCAGGTATGCGTGGCGGTGCAGGCGACCGAGCCGCGCGCCACCGTCACCTGCGACATCCGGCCGCAGTACCGCAACATGCGCTACTGGCTCGAGAACGACATGACGCCGGTCGACCTCGCCCGCGACGCCAGCCGCAGCGTCGGTGTCGAGCCCATCTCCGTGCCCATCCGCGGCGGCACCGACGGCTCGTTGCTGACCGAGCTCGGCGTGCCGACGCCGAACCTCTTCACCGGCATGCAGTGCATCCACGGCCCGCTCGAGTGGATCTCGGTACAGGACATGGCCGTGGCAACCGAGCTGTGCCTGGCGCTGGCGCAGAAGGCCGTCACCGACAGCTGAGTTCGTGGGCGCGTGGGCGCCCGTCTAACACAAAAAAAAGGCGGTGGTGCACGGCACCACCGCCTCGTCACGCTGCTGTTGCGTCAGGGCAGCAGCACGCTGTCGATCACGTGGATGACCCCGTTGCTGGCTGCGATGTCGGCAGACACCACGTTGGCGTTGTTGACCATGACACCGTCGGTCGCGTCGACCGCGATGGACGCGCTGTTCACGGTGGCGGCATCGAGTGTCTTGCCGGCGATGTCGGACGACATCACTTTGCCGGGCAGCACGTGGTAGGTCAGGATCGCGACGAGCTTGTCCTTGTTCTCGGGCAGCAGCAGGTCTTCCACTGTGCCCGCCGGCAGCGCGGCGAAGGCCTCGTCGGTCGGAGCGAACACGGTGAACGGGCCATCGCCCTTCAGCGTGTCGACGAGGTCCGCGGCCTGAACCGCGGCGACGAGCGTGTTGAACGAGCCAGCGCCAACGGCGACGTCGACGATGTCCTTCTTCGCCATCTGGCCCGCGTGGGCGGTGACAGCGGTCAGGGCGGCGAATGAGACGGCCGCAACGGTGGCGGCAAGGCGGCGAAAGAGTGTCATGGTGTTTCCTCAACAAACGTGAAAAAAGGGGTTGTTTGCGATAACGGTGAACCCGTGAGGAAAGACTACCCACTGCGCGCGCGCGCAAAATCAAGATTGAGTGAAGATTACATCGAGATGCCGTGACGGGCGATTGATGTGTGCTCGCGAACGAATCAGATATAAAATACAAGCATGTCTTTTCTATCTGAAGACGTGGTTCGTTGAAGCTGTCGTGTGTCGTCGTGACCGCGAGCGAGGCCGCACGGCACGGCCGTCTAGTGCGGTGCGTGTGGCACGTCATACGGCCGGTCGATAGGCGCTTATTCTCCAGACGCTTTCGCGCGGAATGTGACCTCCAGTCCAAGCTCGTCCGCGATTCTCCAGACAGTCTCCCACTTCGGGTTGCCCGTCTCGCTCAAGCTGGCGTGCAATCCCTGACGGGTCATGCCGGTGCGATCGGCGAGTTCCGTCATGCCGACACTGCGGGCGATGTGACCGAGGGCCACGAGTACGAACCGGGGGTCGCCTTCGCTCTCGGCCAGTGCGGCCTTGAGGTACTCGGCTCGCCGTGCGGAGTCGATCAGGAAATGCGATGGGTCATAGGGCGTCGTATTACCGGCCATTTCAGTCTCCTAACTCGCGCGCCAGTCGATGCGCCCGAGCGATATCACGCCGTTGGCTGGCCTTGTCGCCGCCGCACAGCAGCAGCACAACGGTGTCGCCCCGGCGCGTGTAGTAGACACGGTAGCCAGGGCCGCAGTGGATGCGCAGCTCGCTCACACCCTGACCAACCGATCTCACGTCACCGAATTGCCCGGCCGCAACGCGGTCCAGTCGTGTCATCACACGCGCGACTGCGGTAGGGTCGCGGAGTCTCGCCAACCACCCAGAAAAAGCGTCTGTTTGACGTATGCAAATTGATTTCTGAGCGTAAACCACACTTTGCCTTGCGTCAAATGAATTTGACAGCTTGGTGCCCGTAACGGGGACGAGCACGTCGAGGCAGTGTGCGCTTGAAAAGACAAGCCTGTGTCAGCCCGTGGTGTGATTTCGTAGCGGTGCAGGTCTGTGGGTATCACCGCTGTTAGCGATGCGACACGGTTCCAGTCAGAGTGAGCCGACTGACTGAATCGAAGCGCATCGACCGCTGCTGCTATCGCGGGTGCGCTCAGCCCTGTTGCAGTGCGTCTTGAGCTGGACGCGGTTGGCGTGCGAGGCGTAAGGGGCGCGCCAGTGGCAAAGCGTACCTGTGCAGACAATCAGAGCGGGCGTCGCTACTGCCCGAACACCCGCTTCAGCAGCTCCGACGTCCGCTTCACGGGGTTGTCTCGGATCGCTTTTTCTTCCACTGCGAGGTAGTGGAAGATGCCGTCCGCGCCTTTCTCGACCACGTGGCCCGTGAGGTCCGAGTCCACTTTCGGTGCGAAGGGGATGGCATTGTAGCGTTCCATCATCGTGTTGAACGACGTCACTGCGCCCACACTCGCCAAGGCCTCGTCAACGATCGGCCGCATCTGGGATTGCAAGTCCGCACCCGTCTTGTTTCGGAAGTAGCTCGTGGCAGCGTCGTCCGGGCCCTGCAAAATACCCTTCGCGTCGCTCACGCTCATGCCGGTGATCGCATCAACGAACAGCGCGCGGGCTTTTGGCGTGGCCGCCTCAGCTGCCTCGTTGAGCTTGAGTTCGAGGTCGTCGAAGTAGCCCTCGAGCCCCACCTTCTTGGCGAGCTTTCGGGCCTTGGCCAGGTTCTTGGGCAAGGGGATGCGCACAGCCGGGTCGCCGCTGAAGCCCTTCGCCGCGCCGAGCTGGCTGACCACGGTGTTGGCCCCGTTGGTCAGGGCCTCTTTCAAGCCCTGCGTGATGTCCTCGTTGCTGAGCGCGCCAGCAACATCCTGGTTCGAGAGGCTGCCCGTCTTGTCCTCGATCGCGGCCTTTGCCGCGTCCTTGAGGTCATTGAGGCTGAACGCGTGGGTCGCGCCCGTAGCCATCAGTGCGATGGCAGACAGCAGAACGGCTTGTTTTGTCACGTTATCCAACTCTCGAGGGTGCCTGTCACGGCGGACGGACAGGGTAAACCCAAACGAGACTCGACGGCGCTTACCGGGCTGACAGACGACACGGTCGTGAGGCTAAACGCGGAAATGCACTGCGGCGGTGATTGCTGGATTCTGGTGCACTGATGCGAGTGATGCTGACACATCGGTGGTACGGCTTTGCGCATCGCAAGCCTCCAGCACAGGGCTTTTGGTCGTTTTGTCTGGGCGTGGTCGAGCCAGCTGCGATACACCGTCTCGGCACTGGATTCGTCGCGTGGCAACGGTCTGGGCGTAACACATTTTGTATTACAATCTACCGTTGGTGCGCATGGTCAGGTATCGAGACCGCTTTGAATGGGATCCGGTTAAGCACCGGGCAAATGCCTCGAAACACGGTGTGCGGTTTGAAGATGCGGTGGCCATATTCGAGGGATTCACGCTCAGCTGGGTTGATGAACGCGCAGACTATGGCGAGGTGAGACACATCAGTGTGGGGCGTGTTCGAGGAGGCGTGGCGCTTGTTGTTGTGCACACGGACAGGTCAGGCGTTGATCGGATCATCTCGGCTCGAGCGGCAAATCAATGGGAGCGAAGGCGGTATGACGAAGCGGTACAAGACGCCCTTGACACCTGAGCAACTGGCAAAGCGGTCGGACGCTGAAATCGACTATGGCGATATTCCGCCACTCGATGCCCGTTTCTGGGCCAACGCGACGGTACAACCTCCACGGACCAAGCCCAACATCAGCTTGCGTGTCGACGCCGATGTCGTGGCGTATTTCAAAGCCGAGAGCCCCAAGGGCTACACCGGCAGAATGGCGGCCGTGTTGAAAGCGTACGTCGATGCGCAGCGACGTTAAGAGGTGCGCAGATTGATTGGCGTGTACCGTTGTGGATGCTGACCCCGTGACCGGTGCACCATGACGACTGACCCCACCCCCCGCGTCTACGACACTCTGGCCAGGGCCTTCCGGCAGGAAAACGTGCACACGTGTTTCGCGTTGCTTGGGGATGCGAACATGAAATGGGCGGCGCGCCTCGCGGAGCAGGGGTGTCAGATGCTCTACGTGCGGCACGAGCACTGCGCGGTCGCGGCGGCCATGGCCTACGCGCGCAAGGCACGGGACGTCGGCGTCGCGACGGTCACGTGTGGCCCTGGCGTCACCCAGTTGATCACCGCGCTGCCGGCGGCGGTGCGCGCTCGCCTGCCGCTCGTGGTGTTTGCGGGGGAAGCGCCGCTCAACAGCGGGTGGTACAACCAGGGTATCGACCAGGCGCCGCTCGTCACCGCGACCGGCGCCGCCTACCACGCGCTGCACACAACGGCACGCCTGCCGCTCGCGGTGCGCGACGCCTTTCTGCAATCGCGCCGCGAACGCCGCCCCGTGGTTGTCGGTGTGCCCTTTGATCTGCAAAACCAGGCCTTTGCGGGCCCCGATGACTTGCCATCGCCGTCGCACGCGGTGCTGCCGCGCCCGTCACCGATGCCGCCGCACCCCGACGACGTGAGCCGTGCGGCGGGGGTCGTCGCCAGCGCGGCGCGCGTGGTTGTGCTCGCCGGCCTCGGGGCGGTCGACGCCGGCGCCGGCCCCGCGTGCCGTGCGCTGGCCGAGACAACCGGTGGCCTGCTTGCGACCACCTTGCCGGCACGCGGGCTGTTCTGTGATGACCCGCACTGCCTCGGCATCGCCGGCGGCTTCGCCACGGAAACGGGGTTGGACCTGCTCACACAGGCAGATCTCATCATCGCGGTCGGCTGCTCGCTCGCATACCACACCGGCGGTGGCGGTCGGCTTTGGCCCGGGGCCACCGTGCTGCAGATCGACACCGACCCGGTGGCGGGCAACCAGGGCCAGGACGTCGCCCACCACCACCTCCGGGCCGATGCGCGTCTGGGTGCGGAGGCGATCACTAATACCCTGTCTGTAAAAACGCAACCCTGGCGATCCGATGCGATCGCCGAGCGCATCCGCACCGCCCCACCCGACAGCCACGTGGTCGACATCGAGCCCGGCCTGCTCGACCCGCGCGCGGTGGTGGATGCACTCGAGCGCGCGATCCCGCCCGACTGGCAGCTCGTGAACTCGAGCGGTCACTGCTCGTGGTTCTTTGCGCAGATGCCGTCGCGCCCGCAGGAGCGCTTCTTCACCCTGCGCGAGTTTGGTGCTATCGGTAACGGCACCTCCTTTGCGATCGGCGTCGCTGCTTCGCAGCCCGACAGCACTGTCGTCCTCTTCGACGGCGACGGCAGCCTGCTGATGCACGTGCAGGAGCTCGAGACGATAAAACGCCACGGGCTCAACATCCTGATCGTCGTCATGAACGACGGCGCCTACGGCTCCGAGGTGCACAAACTGCGCGCCGAGGGCCTGCCCGAGGGGGGCTCGGTGTTCGGCCACACCGATATCGCGGCGATTGCGCGCGGCTTCGGGTTGGCAGGGGAGACCCTGACCGACCTTGACAGCCTACCGAACCACCTGGCGGCCTTCGCGGCGAACGGCGGCGCTGCGGTGTGGGATGTGCGTGTGTCTGCCAAGGTGGTGTCGCCCGCCATCCGCCGGGCGCACCCGCAGCTCGGTTGAACAGCACAAGGCGTGCACCGCCGTCATGGACGCAACGCCAGCAATGGTGGCGATTCGCAAGACGGATACGGAAGTGCGCGGAAGCGCTGCGCGATGGGGTACACGGAAGCGGCGCGCACCAGAAGCTGCCCGGAGTCTCGACGCTGTGATCTCCGTTTCCGTGAGCGCGTGAACACGCGTTGCATCACATCGGCCTTGTCGATCTGGGCGTTCGTGCGTTTCTAAGCCCGGCATCGCTTGCCTCGGGTTTTCCGCTTAGCCCTTGGCGCCGCGGACGCGGTGTGGCTCGCGTTGCGCGCAAATCTGTATTGCGTATACCGCGCACGGATCGATGAACAAAAGGCTCGGGTGCTCAACTTGGCAGCTCTCGAATGAAATAGACATTTTTCAATCAAGACGCCGGTTCATCTCGACACGCAAGATCACCCTCGGCGAGAAGATGCGGTGTTCAGCAGTACGGGTTTCGGAGTTGTAAAAAGCACGTACAGTCTCTGTTCACGTGTGTCACGCATGCACGAGACACTCCGGTAACGCTTGGCTCTGTCGAGTGGGACTCTCGCGTAGAGCACAGTTGCCTAACACTGTCGGTTTGACAAAGGAGATGACATGGCGATCAGGATTGGACGGAAAAAGCGGGCCAGCAAGCAAAGTCGGAAAAAGGACAGATCCCACGATCACATGGACACGTTCTCGAGCCGGCCTGTGCCGGCTCAGTTGAACCGACGGGAGACGTTCTACCACTTCGGCAACATCTCGATCGACTACAACGGGCGGGGCCGTCAGAGTTGCGAGTTGCATATCATCGCTGACGGCGCGCGTCTCGGCACGTTCGACTTCGTTGCGAAAGACGGCAGGGATTTCTCCTTGCCCAACCAATGGCTGATGGCGGGCAATGCCTGTATTTTGGTGACAACCAAGAACCGGCGAGAGGTCATCTTCAAGTTGGATGTGCCGCGCCCAACCAACACGGTCTCCAACCCGAGAAGCGTCTCCCGCACATCGGGCGACTACTACGTGGAGTACCGCGTTTTCCGGAACACTCAGCACCGGAACCGGATTCAGTACCAACTGGCTCAGTTTGAAGCGTCGACTCGGCCGAGTGCCTGGAAGAACGTCGACAAGGCCAAGCTGATAGCCGACCTCCGGCAGACCACGGACGACCCGCGGGAGGTCAATCAGGAGGCGGCTGGGTTCTGTGGCGCGACAGCCATCGGGTACGCGATGGCCGTCAGTCAACCGCATCGCCTGGTGCAGTACTGTCAAGAGCTGTACGAGAACGGTTCGATGAGGGGGGCAGAGAAGACGTTCAGGGCATCCAGCAAATTCAGAAACAGCCTGGTGCCGGGGAGCCAACGCTGGACACTCTCACTGACCGACTACGTGTTCACGGGCACGTTGATGGAAGACGCGGGGTTCAAGCGCCAGGAGTACCGCGAAAAACTCAAGAAACACCGGGGTGGAAAGTGGGAGGTCACGCAAAACTACAATGCAGAAGGCAATATGAGTGGCGCCCAGAAGCGCTGGTGTCGAGAGCTGTTGGGCTACTGGAATGACCGGGGTATTGGCGACAAATTTCCGCTGGGTAAGCAGGTCAAGGCACTCGCCGAGTGTCGGCGTGTCCTGAATGCCAAGGGATTCGTGTTTCCCGCGATTCACGCCGACATACTGAAGGAGACATCCAAGAAATCGGTCGTCAAGATATCCAACCACTGGGTCACCATGACCGACATTCGGGTGTTCGACAACAAAGGCAAGGTGGCCAATGTCCAGAAGGTCGAATCCCGCAAAATCCACGAGGTTGAGCCGACTTTCTTCACGTGGGGTGAGTACTACAAAGGTCGTCTCGACAAGAGCCACTACAAGAAATTTGTGTGGCTCTACATCGTGTGTGAGCCCTTTACCAAATCCGCGCTCGCGTTGCAGATCCGGGACGTACGCTAGCGACGTGAGCCCCGGCCTCGGGATCTGACGCATCAGGTCGGAAGAAAGTGCGTGGCCGGGACAGTGGTGAGTCACCCGCTCCCGGCCGCAGCAGGCGATGCCCGGGGAAACAACTGGGTGGTCGACGGCGAGGTCCGTGCGCGGCGTGGTGCCATACGATGCCCACGCCGGGCCGCCAACGCTACAGCTTGCTAAGAATCTCGGCGGTGTGGTCCGCGGTTTTCGGTCGCTTGAACACGTGCTGGATCACACCGGCCTCGTCGATCAGGAAGGTCGTGCGCTGCAGGCCCATGTAGGTCTTGCCGTAGTTCTGCTTCTCGCCCCAGACGCCGTAGGCTTCGATGACCCGGCGCTCCGGGTCCGCGACCAGCGGAAACGTCAGTTCGTACTTCGCCGTGAACGCCGCGTGGCTTGCGTCGTCGTCGGGCGACACACCGATCACCGCAATGCCCCGGTCGGTGAGCGCAGCCAGGTTGTCGCGCAGGTTGCACGCCTGTTTCGTGCACCCCGGCGTGTCGTCTTTGGGGTAGAAGTACAGCACGACCGTCCGGCCTTTCAGCGCGCTGAGGCTGATGGCCTCGCCGTCGTGGGTGGTCACGGCGAAGTCCGGTGCGACGGTTCCGGCTTCAAGTGGCGTGGGCTTGGCAGCCATGGCGGTGTCCTGCGGGTGACAAGTGGAATGGCGGGAGTGTATCGGACTGCGGGTGACGCGGCCGTGATTCCGTGAACCACGTAGTCCGCGCGGTTGTCAGTGCGCGGTTGACGAGGCGGATTCGATCACCGGGGCCATTGTCTGGCCGACAGCATACGCGAGCAGCGGTGCTCGTCGTGCCGAAAATGTGTGGGCAGCACCGGTACACCCGGTGCGCCTGTCAACCTGGCCCGAGTGTCACCGCGTTCGCTGCAACCAGGCGGTTGATGTCGTCGTCGGCGTAGCCGAGCTCGTGCAAGAGCGCGGCCGTGTGTTCGCCGTGGCGCGGCGCCGGCCTCCGGATGTCCGGTCCGCCCTTGTCCGTCTCGAACCCCGCCACCGGCACGTTCAGGTCGGGGGCGCTGGGTTGCAGGCCGTTGGCGAGCGCATGACGCGCGTGGGTCTGCGGTTCGGCCAGGGCTTCGGCGAGGTCTCTCACGCGCGCCGCTGGCACACCGGCGGCGTTCAGGGTGTGTTCCCAGTGGTCGGCGGTGTCGGTGAGCATCGCGGTGCTCACCAGGGCCCGGCCCCGCGCTGTGAACGCGATCATGTGCTCGCGGCCGTTGGCGTCGAGCGCATCGGCCTCGTCGTCGTGGCCCAGCACCCGAAACAGCGTCGCAGTTTGTGCGGCGGTGTACGCGCCGATCATCACCTGGCCTGCGGCGGTGTCGAAACTGCCGTAGGCCGGGCGTTCGGGGTTGTGGTTGCCGGCGCGCGCGGGGGCCCGGGCCATGGCCTGGGTGTCGACCACGGCGTTGCTCATGAGCATCATGGCGCAGTCGAGCATCGAGACGTCAATCCGCTGGCCTTCACCTGTGTGTTCACGGCGCAGCAGGGCCGCGACGATGGCGAGGGCCGCTTGTGCGCCGGTGCCGTAGTCGAGCACCGGCGGGCTCACGCGGGTGGGGCCGCCGTCGGGCTCGCCGGTCATCGCCATCATGCCCGAGAACGCCTGAATCACGTTGTCGTAGGCGGGGTGGTGGCGCTTCGGGCCGGTCTGCCCGTAGCCGCTGATCGAGCAGGTGATCACGCGTGGGTGGCGTTCGCGCAGCGACTCGGCGTCGAGCCCGAACCGCGCCATGACCCCGGGGCGAAAGTTCTCGACCACAACGTCTGCGCCTGCAATCAGCCGCCCCACGACCTCGCGCCCGGCCTCAGAGGTTAGTGAGACGGCGAGGCTGCGTTTGTTGCCGCTCTGGGCAATGAACTGGCTGCCGCGCCCCTCGGCATGGAGTGTCGGGTCGGCCCCCTCGGGGCGCATCATGTCCGGCGTGTCGGTCGCTTCCACCTTGATCACGTCCGCGCCCAGTGCGCCCAACTGGCTGGTGCAAAACGGGCCGGCGAACACGTGAGTGAAGTCGACAACGCGAACGCCTTGCAGGGCTTGCATTCTTCTCTGTCCCATTTCACAGCACCACCGTCACTCTACGCCGAACGGTGTGGGTGGTACCAGCCCAATGCTGCCTTGGTTGTCAGCGCACGCACCCCGGTCACGGTGTCGCTGTGCCACACTGTTCATGCAGGGCACGTTGGTGAGTGCAATCCGAATCGGCGCACGCCGCCAACGGGGTGTTCAGGCGTCGCCTCAGTGGTGTTCGTCGCCCACGCTTGTCATCAGCTTGAATCCTGGAGGACGGGATGTCCCAAATGAAAACGCCCGGCGTCTACGTCGTGGAAAGTGACGCGTTCCCGAACTCGGTGGTGGCCGTGCCGACCGCGGTGCCGGCGTTCGTCGGGTACACAGAAACCGCCCAGCGCGGCGCGACAGATGTTACCCACGTGCCGGTTCGCCTCAGCTCGCTGGCCGAATTCGAAGACATCTACGGCGGCGCGCCCAAGCCGATGTTTAAGCTCGAGGTCACAGACGAGCAACGGGTTGTTGTCGAAGCGGACCCCACGTCCCGCTTCAACTTGTACAACGGGATGCGCCTCTTCTTCGACAACGGCGGCGGGCCGTGCTGGATCGTGTCGGTGGGGTCCTACGGTGTTGAGGCCAAGCGCCCCGACCACTTTGGGGAGGCGGTGTGGGAGGCGCTGAGCAAGGAAGCGGAACCGACGATGGTCGTCATCCCCGACGCGGTGTTGATGCCCGACCTGGCTGCCTACAAAGCCGTGTGGGACAAAGCCTTCGCCCATTGCACCGCGATGCGGAAACGGGTTGCGGTGATTGACGTGTTCAACGGGGACAAGACCCGCAACGACCCGAGCGGCGTCGACGTCATTCGCGACTTCAGGGACACATTCACCTACGACGATCTCAGCTACGGCGTTGCCTACTACCCCTGGCTGCACACGTCTGTGTACAGCAGCGCCGACATCAGCTACGCGAATATCCATGAAGACAGCCGTGCCGGCCTTGCGAATCACATCAAGTCGGCGTGTGAGGGTGCGGACAATGGCGCGGCCGTTGCGACCCTGGCTGACACGATGGCCGGTGACGACGCGTCGGCGGCCACCGTGACGGCGACGCACCAGGCGCTTTTAGTGGTGTCCGCCCGCTACAAAGACGTCATGCAGGCACTGCTGCGCGCCATCAATGTCATGCCGCCTGCCGCTGCCATGGCGGGGGTGTTCACGCGGACAGACAACACCGTCGGCGTCTTCAAAGCCCCTGCCAACACCGGGCTTGTCTCCGTTGTGTCTCCGTGTGTTGCCCTGAGTCACGACGAACAGGAGGACCTGAACGTGCCGCTCGACGGCAAGGCGGTTAACGCCATTCGATACGTTACCGGACGTGGCCTGCTCGTGTGGGGTGCGTGGACGCTTGATGGCAACAGCCAGGATTGGCGCTACATCAACGTGCGCAG
>JBCCUP010000105.1 GCA_039196715.1 Pseudomonadota bacterium | reverse complement strand
GGTAGTCCTCGACCACGCGCGCCGTGGCGTCGAATGCGAACAGGTAGTCGACCGTGGCGGCCATCTCGAACGCCCCCTTGTACCCGTGGCGCCGGGCGCCGGCCAGCCACTTGGGGTTCAGCACCCGTGCGCGCACGACGCGGTTGATCTCTTCTTTCAGGGTGCGGGCGCGCGGCGACTCGGGCCGGCTGTGGTCCATGTGGTAGACCGCCGCCTCGCGCCCGCTGAGAGTCGCCACCGCGGCGCTCATGCCACCTTGAAACTGGTAGTAGTCGTCCGAGTCGAGCAGGTCGTGCTCGCGGTTGTCCTGGTTGTGCACGACGGCCTCGAGTTGGCCGAGCCGATGCTCGAAATCGGCGTGCGCGGCGACGCCGTCGCGGTCTTGCCCGTAAACGTACCCACCCCAGTTGACGTAGGCCTCGGCGAGGTCGGCGCGCTCGTCCCAACAGCCCTCGTCGATCAGGCCCTGCAAACCGGCGCCGTAGCTGCCGGGCTTGCTGCCGAACACGCGCGCCGCGGCACGCGCCCGGGCAGACGCGGCGTCGACGCCTTGTGCCGTCAGGTGCGCGGATTCGGCGCGCACGCGCGCCGCGATCGGGTTGTCTTCATCCGACTCGTCGAGGGTCGCCACGCGTTGCACCGCGGCGTCAAACAGGCGGATCACGTTCATGAACGCGTCGCGGAAGAATCCGGACACCCGCAGGGTCACATCGATCCGCGGTCGATCGAGGATGCTGACCGGCAGGATTTCAAAGTCGGTCACGCGGTGCGATGCGGTGTCCCACACCGGGCGCACACCGAGCAAGGCAAAGGCCTGGGCGATGTCGTCGCCTCCGGTTCGCATGGTCGCCGTCCCCCAGACCGACAGCCCGAGCGTGCGTGGGTAGTCGCCGTGGTCCTGCAGGTGCCGCTCGATCAGCAAACCGGCCGACTTCCAACCCAGGTGCCAGGCCGTCTGCGTCGGAATCGCACGCACATCAACCGAATAGAAATTGCGGCCGGTCGGCAGTACGTCGAGCCGGCCGCGCGACGGTGCGCCGCTCGGCCCGGGAGGAACGAACGCCCCCGCGAGCGCAGCCAGGGTGTTGGCGGTCTCGGCGGTGGCGCTGTCGTCGAGGCAGCGGGCGACGGCGGCGATCGCGGGCGCAAGCGCGGCACTGTGCTCGCCGGGCGCCGCCATGTCACCGGCCACGAGAAGAGCCGCCGCGCGCTCGAGCCGTTCGACCGTGTCGCCGCGGCTGCGCCACGGCGACGTGTCCAGCGCGTCGAGCCACGCCGGTCTCGGGCCGTCGCACCGGTCGCCGAGTGCACAGTCGAGCACGTCGTAGTCGATGCCGGCGTCGCGCGCGAGGGCGCGGAGCACGGATGCGTGCTCGCCCTCCCCGCCTGCACGCGGCAGGCGCAACAGCGCCACGGTGGTGTCAACCGCAAGCCGCCCGCGCGGTGCTTCGCCGAACACGTGCAAGCCGTCGCGAATCTGCGCCTCCTTGAGCTCGCACAGGTACGCGTCGAGCTCGCCGATCAGCGCGTCGTCGCCGTCTGCCTTGAGCTCGCGGTCGAGGTGCGCGCCTTTGGCGACCGCGAGAATCTCGGTGTGCAGCCGAGCCGCGCGGCGCGGGTCGAGCACCTGAGCGTCGAAGTATTCGTCGACCAGCCGCTCGAGTTCGCGCATCGGCCCGTAGGCTTCGGCGCGGGTCAACGGCGGCATCAGGTGATCGACCACCACGGCCTGTGTGCGCCGTTTGGCCTGCGCGCCCTCACCCGGGTCGTTGCAGATAAAGGGGTAGACGTTGGGCATCGGGCCGAGCAACGCGTCGGGCCAGCACGCGTCGGAGAGTGCGACGCCTTTTCCCGGCAGCCACTCGAGGTTGCCGTGCTTGCCAACGTGCACGACGGCATCGGCCTGCCAGCCAAAGCGCAACCAGAAGTAGAACGCGATGTAGCTGTGCGGCGGCACGAGGTCCGGGTCGTGGTAGGTCGCGTTGAGGTCGAGGTGGTACCCACGGGCGGGCTGCACACCAACGAACACCGAGCCGAGCCGGAGGCCCGCGATCGGGATGGCACCGTCCCGCAGGTCGGGCGCCGCGGAGGCAGGGCCCCAGCGCTCGACCACCGCCGCCTGTAAAGCCTCGGGCAGGGCCGACGCGAACCACGCGTCGTAGTCGGCAAGCGCCACCGACTGCGCCACGGGACGCAGCGCCCGTGCGACCGGGTCGTTGGTCACGCCCGCCTGCAGACACTGCATCAAGGTATCGCCATCAGCGGGTACCGTGTCGACGGTGTAGCCTGCGCCTTTGAGTGCGGACAAGAGGCCGCACGCCGACGCCGGCGTGTCGAGCCCGACTCCGTTGCCGAGGCGGCCCTCCCGGCTGGGGTAGTTGGCGAGGATCAGGGCCACGCGCTTGTCTGCGTTGGGGGTCATCGCCAATCGGGCCTGGCGCGCGGCCAGCTCGGCCACCCACGCGCAGCGGGCCACGTCCGGCTCGTACTGCACCACGTCGCACTCGGTCAATTCACACCGGCGCGCGAGCCCCTTGAAGCTGATGGCGCGCGTGATCACGCGGCCGTCCACTTCCGGCAAGGCGATGTGCATCGCGAGGTCGCGCGGCTGCAGCCCGAGCGTCGAGGCCTCCCACGCGGCCCGGTTGCCACCGGCCAGCACCACCTGCAACACCGGCACCGCGCGGTCGAACGGGTTGGCCCAGGTTTCTCCCGCCGTGCCGATCGCAAAGGCCGTGGTGTTGAGGATCACAGCGGCACCCGCGTCGACCAGGCGCTCGTTCACGGTTGCCCGGCAGACCGGGTCCTTGAGCGAGGCCACCGCCATGGGCAGCGGGTTGAGACCTGCTGCAACGAGTGCGTCGCACAGGCTGTCAAACACCTGGGTGTTGCCCGAGAGCAGGTGCGCCCGGTAGAACAGCACCGCCGCCACCGGCCGTTCGGGCTGCCAGGCCTGTTGCCAACGCTCCAGTGCGCGGGCCTCCTCCAGCGGGTGGTACACCGCAACAGGCGGCAAGGGACGAGGCCCATCGAGTTCCGCCGACAGGTCGCCGCCGGCCTTGAGCAAGCGCAGCAGGTTGAGCGCGTTGCCGGCGCCTCCGGCGCGCAAGTAGCGCCAAACGCGCTCGGACACCGCGTCCGCCACCGTCGAGCACGCCCGAAGTGCGGGGTCGTCGTGGTCGTCACCCGGCACGAAAATCACCGTCTGGCTGCGCGCTGCGGCGAGCGCGCGCAGCCGCTCGACACCGTAGGGCCAATAGCCCTCGCCCCCGAGCAAGGAAACCACCACGCAAGTCGCGTGTTGCAGCACGTCGTCGACATACAGATCGACCGAGGCGTGCTGGCGCAGGTGCAGGAGGTTCGCGAGCCGCAGCGACACCGACGCCCCGCTCGCCGCCAGACGCTGTGCCGCGACAGAGAGGCTCGCCAACTCGGTGTCAGCGGCCGACAGGATGACCCAGTCGGCGGGGCTCTGCTCAACGCGGGCGATGCCATCGGCGTCGTCGACAAAGCCACCAGGTTCGGTGCGCAACAGGTGCATGGATCAAGGTGTCGCGGGGGAAGACGGCGCGCAGTATACGCCGCCACGGTACACGCACCGTGGCAAACTCGAAACAAAGCGGTGCGTACAGCCCGCAACCCAGAGGACGCAGGCCATGATCGCTGCCTTGTCGAACCGCGCCGACTACGCGAGCCTCGCTCAGGCGACCTACCTCAATCAGGCCTCCCTGGGACTCACACCGGCGCCCGCCGTGGCGGCCATGCACGCGTACCTCGACAACGTCGGGCAGCACGGCAACCTGCACTTGAGCGACGCAGACGAGCTGGCCTTGTTGACACCCTTGCGCGAAGCGGCGTCACAGTTGTTCAACTGCCCTCCAGCGCAACTGGCCATCGTGTCAGGGGCCAGTGAGCTGTTGTCCCAATTGCCGTACCTTCTCGCGCTGCCGCGCGGCAGCCACGTGCTGTGTGTCGACAGCGATTTCCCGGCCTTGACGCGCCCGTGGCTGGCGCTCGCGACGCGATCGGACACGACGGTGAAGTTCGTCGCAGAATCGGCAGACCAGGACCTGACCGAGACGCTGATCAACCAGCTCGACGCGCGCACAGCCGTGCTCGCGGTCAGCCACGTGCAATTTTCGACCGGATCTCGCGTCGACGTTCCGCGCTTGCGCCGTGCGACACGCGCCAACGGCACGCAGCTGGTGGTCGATGTCACCCAATCGGCAGGCTCACTCCCGATTGACACCGCCGTTTGGGACGCCGACGCGGTTG
This sequence comes from Pseudomonadota bacterium, assembly GCA_039196715.1. Classification (NCBI taxonomy): domain Bacteria; kingdom Pseudomonadati; phylum Pseudomonadota; species Pseudomonadota bacterium. Next base: position 7,776 of record JBCCUP010000105.1, on the reverse strand, counting down.
TCAGCAGCGGCTACAAATGGCTTGGCGGGCAAGGTGGTGTGGGCCTGGCCGTGCTCTCGCCCACGCTCACGACGAAAACCCCGCCGATGCCGGGTTGGATGGGCGCACCCGACCCGTTCGACACGCAACCCACGCAGCTGCCTCTGGCCGACGGCGCGCAACGCTTTACCCAATCAACCATGTCTTACGGCGCTGTGACAGGCTTGGCGATTGCGGTATCCGAGTTAAACCGACTGGGGGCAACGGCGATCGAACGCCACGCCGGCCAGCTTTCACAGCACCTGTCAGAGGCAGTGGCCAGCACCCCTTGGACGCCGTATCGCGCTCCGTCTGACCCTGCGGCGGCGCCGCACATCGTCGCGCTCGCCCACCCGAACGCCACGGCGGTGTCGGTGGTAACGCGGTTACGCCGGGCAGGCGTGGTCTGCAGCGCACGACGAGGGCGCTTGCGTGTGTCGCTGGCGCATTACAACAGCGACACAGACATCGACACCTTGGTGCGCACCTTGTGCGTCGAGGCGCAGTGACACCGAGATCAGTACACCAGGATGGCGCCCGTGGCGATCAGGCCGATCAGCGCGCCACGCAGCGAGCCGACCTGTTCACCGAGAATCCACCAACCGATCAGCGCCGCGAAGACCGACGAGGTCTCGCGCAGGACCGCCGCTTCGCCGACTTTGCCGACGCGCGTCGCGAGCATGATCGAGCCGAAGCTCGCCATGGCAACCGCTGCTCCGACCAGACCGCGACGCAACAACGGCAGCCACGCCGGTGGCTCGGCCATTCGCACCCGCCGACGCCAGGCCAGGACCGGAAACAGCAGCCCGTCGACAATGAAGAACCAGACGATGAAGACAGCCGGGTGTTCGGCCAGTCGGATGCCCCAGGCGTCGTAGACGGTGTAGGCCGCCACAAAGCACCCGGTTGCCAGCGCGTAGCCGAGCGCGGCCACCAGGGTACCGCGGTCGATCTGCACGTCCCGCACGTTGACCCAGGCCAGCGCAAGGATGCTGCCGGACAACAGCAGCACCCCGCCCCACTGCCGCCCCGTGTAGACCTCGCTGAACAGCACGCCGGCGACCAGCACGGTGACGAGGGGTCCGGTGCCGCGCACGACCGGGTAAACCACCGTGAACGCGCCGAGCTCATAGGCCCGGGCTTGCAGCAATTTGTACACACTGTGCACGACGAAGACGCCGACCAACACCGGCCAGAGCGCCGGCTCGGGCCAGGGCACCACGAACACCGCGAGGGGCAGCGCCAACAGCAGGTAGCAAAGGTCGACGGCACCGCGCATGGTCACCGGGTCGTAGCGGCCCTTCTGCATTGCCCCAAGCGTCGCGTGCAACACGGCGGCAAGCAGGGCGAGCCCGATGGCGACACGACGGCCGGTGTCCGTGCCCTCAATGGCCAACACCCACTCGGTCACAACGCGCGACGCCTCACCTCTGCTGCGTGACACGCGACAGCCGCCGGCGTGCGCATCAGATGATTTCGTCGTCGTCGTCGAACATCGGGTCGGTTTGCAGCGCCGCTTCGTAGGCTTCGATGCGCTGCTCGGCGATCTCGGCTCGCCGAACCCCGGCAACGTGGAACAGCGCATCGCCCTGGTGGACCAGCGGGAGTTGCGTTCGGCCGATGACAATGCCGGTTTCCGGGGCTTGCAATTCGATGTCATTGGCGCCGAAAGGGTCCGAGATCACGCCGAGCAGGTCACCTGCCTCGACAGTGTCGCCCGCCCCCTTGAAGCCCCGAAACAGCCCGCCGTGCTCGGCCCGAACCCACTGACTGCCGACGGTTTCGATGGATTCGACCCGCTCGCTCTGCCGCCGGCGCGCCGGCAGCATGTCGAGCGTGCGCAACACCCGCAGGATGCCCCGCAACCCGACGCGCACCGAGGGTTCGTCGAAGCGCAAGGCTTCACCGGCCTCGTACAGGAGGGTATCGACGCCCATCTCGGCCGCCGCCTCGCGCAACGAGCCCTCGAGCACCCGCGACACCATGAACACCGGCGCGCCAAAGGCCTTGGCCAGTTCCCGCGCCCGCGGTTGGTCCGGGTTGACGCGGATCTGCGGCAGGTTGGTGCGGTGGACGGCAGCCGAGTGCAGGTCGATGACGAGGTCAGCGCGCGCCACCACCTGCCCGAGGAAGATGTTCGCCAGACGGGATGCCAGCGAGCCGTGCGGGCTGCCCGGAAAGCAGCGGTTGAGATCGCGACGGTCCGGCAGGTAGCGCGAGCGCGCGAGAAAGCCGAAGGCGTTGACGATCGGCACAGCCATCAGCGTGCCGCGCAGTTGGTTCAAGTGCCGTTGCGCGAGCAACCGCCGGATGATCTCGACGCCGACGATTTCATCGCCGTGGATAGCCGCACACACCAGCACGGTCGGCCCGGCCTTGCGTCCGTGCACCACGTGCACCGGCAAGCGCACCGGGGTGTGGTCGGTCAGCGTACCGACGGGCAGATCGACCGAGCCGCGCGTGCCCGGCTCGATCTTGTCACCGCCGAAGTGAAAGGCGACTCTCGACACACGTCAGCCCTTGTTGCTGGTTCGGGACTTGCGCGTGAGCGCGTGCTTTTCGATCAACTGGATGATCTTGTCGGCGACGTCGACACCGGTTGCCTTCTCGATACCCTCCAGCCCCGGCGAGGAGTTCACCTCCATGACCACCGGGCCGTGGTTCGAGCGCAGCAGGTCCACACCCGCGACATTGAGACCGAGCCGTTTCGCCGAGCGCACGGCGGTGGACCGCTCTTCCGGGCTGATCTTGATCGAGCGCGAACTGCCGCCACGGTGAAGGTTCGAGCGAAAGTCGCCCGCCGCGCCCGAGCGCTCCATCGCCGCGACCACCTTGCCCCCGACGACGATCACGCGGATGTCCGAATTGCCGGCTTCCTTGATGAACTCCTGCACCAGGATGTTGACGTTGGCGCCGCGAAAGGCCTCGATCACGGAGCGGGCGGAGTTGTGGGTCTCGGCGAGCACGACCCCGATGCCTTGTGTGCCCTCCAGCAGTTTGATCACCACCGGCGCGCCCCCGACCATCTCGATAACCTGGTCGGTCTGCTTGGGGTCGTGCGCGAAGGCCGTGACCGGCAGACCCACGCCCGCTTCGGCGAGCAACTGCATCGACCTCAGCTTGTCACGCGATCGGCCGATGGCCACCGACTCGTTGAGCGCAAACACGCCCATGAGCTCGAACTGGCGCAACACGGCCAGCCCGTAGAAGGTGACCGACGCACCGATGCGCGGAATCACGGCGTCGAACTTCGGCAGTTTCTCGCCGTTGTAGTAGAGCGCGGGCCGCCGGGAGGTGATGTTCATGGTCACACGCAGCGTGTTGACGACCTCCATCGAGTGGCCGCGCGCCTCGGCAGCCTCGATCATGCGCCGGTGCGAATACAACTCCGGGTTGCGTGCCATCATGCAGATTTTCATGTGTCGTCTCCCGTGGCGTGCGGCGCGCCGCACAAAAAAGATCGGCCGGCGTTGACCAGCAGTTTGCGTCGTCGGATCGCCGTACGGCCCAGAATCAGCGGATTCAGCATGCCCGTGCGATCAGCGAGCGTGACCTCGACCAGCCAGCGCGCGTCGCCGAGCACGAGGTCCGTGCGGATCGTGGTGCGCAGTTCCGGCACCCCGCCGGTGTTGCGCACCTTGCGCCGCCCATGCACCGGGTGGCTGACCCGCCGACCCGATTCGAACGGCAAGCTGAAATGGACCTGGTCCACACCGTCGACCGTGTGAAACTCGAGATCGACGGCGTGCAACGCGCTGGTGCGCGCGCCGGTGTCGACCTTGGCACGCACCGGGGCGTGCAAGAGCGCCGGCATCGCGACCCACTCGCGCCAGCCGATTACCTGCCCTGCCTCTGGGGCCATGTCTGCAGCATCCTCGATCACACGCCCCGCCGACGCTCGCCCCCATTCTACCGCGTCGGGGTCGCGGAATCGGGTCGGCGCCCGCGACGGACCCCGCTCGACGCCGCAGCGGCGACCCAAACCGCCGCGTTTCGGTCGCTGCAGGCCTTGTTTCGCGTCGACGCGCAGCCGAGAATGCGCCGCGCCACACTCGAGAGCCGACCCATGTCCGCACCCGGAATCACCTTTTCGCGCCGTGTCCGCAGCACGCCGTTCACCAGCCGCATCCTCGCCGGTGGCGTGCAGTCTTTCACGGTCTACAACCACATGCTGCTGCCGAGCTGGTTCCGCGGCGTCGAGGCGGATTATTGGCACCTCTGCGAGCACGTGCAGGTCTGGGATGTGAGCGCCGAGCGCCAGGTCGAAATCGCCGGCCCAGACGCGACCAAGCTGATCCAGTGGATGACCCCGCGCGACCTCTCACTCGCCAAGGACGACCAGTGCTTCTACGTGCCGCTCTGCGACGAGCAGGGCCGCATGGTCAACGACCCGATCGCGATCAAGCACAGCGACGACCGCTGGTGGCTCAGTATCGCCGACTCCGACGTGCTGCTGTGGGCCCGTGGCCTGGCCCAGGGTGCCGGCCTCAACGTCACCGTGGACGAACCCGATGTCTGCCCGGTCGCGGTGCAAGGCCCCAAGGCCGAGGCGCTCATGGCGCGGGTGTTTGGCGACGCGGTCCGCGACATTCGCTTTTTCCGCTACAAACACCTCGACTGGCAAGGCCATCGCTTTCTGGTGGCGCGGTCGGGCTGGTCGCACCAGGGCGGCTTCGAGATCTACGTCAACCACCCCGAACGCGGCCAGGCGCTGTGGGATGCGTTGTTCGCGGCCGGCGAGGACCTCAACGTCGGGCACGGCTGCCCGAACCAGATCGAGCGCATGGAAGCCGGGTTGTTGTCCTTCGGCAGCGACATGGACCTGACCACCACCCCGCTCCAGTGCGGCCTCGACAAGTACTGCCACCTCGACCGCGACATCGAGAGCATGAGCCTGCCAGCGCTGCGCCTGCAGCGGCAATTCGGCATCCCGAGTCGGCTCGTCGGCGTGATTGCCGAAGGCGTCGAGAGCGCTCCCCGAGCGATCGCACCGCCGTTGTTGCTGCAGGGCGAACCCGTGGGCGACGTCACCTCCCAGTGTCTGTCAGCCCGGTGGGACGCCTGGCTCGGGTTTGCGATGCTCGACGCAGAGCACATCGAGGCCACCCTCGTCAAAGGCGCGACGCTCGAACTCGACACCGGCAACGGTCGGGTGCCAGCGCGGGTCGTCGAACTGCCGTTCACGCTCGACGACGAGGGCTTGACGCCGCGGCCGCGCTGAGCCAGCTGAGCACGGTGTCTTGACCGACACGGCAACGCGAGCTCGCCGGGTGCCGATGCAACCAACGCCGTTCGGTCCGCCTCGGGCCGGTATACTGCGGCGTATTCCACACAGCGAACCGACATGAGCAAAGCCTCCTTTCTCGATCCCGCGACGATCGCGCTGCACACCGGCTACCGCCCCGAGAGCGACCACGGTTCGCGGGCGGTGCCGATCTACCAGACCACGAGCTACGCCTTCGATGACGTGGCCCATGGCGCGGCCCTGTTCAACGTGGAGACCGGCGGACACATCTACAGCCGCATGACCAACCCGACCGTGGCGGTGCTCGAACAGCGCATGGCTGCGCTGGAGGGCGGTGTCGGGGCGGTGTGCACCGCCTCTGGCATGAGCGCGCTGATGACCACCTTCGCGACCCTCTGCTCGGCAGGCGATCACATTGTCGCGGCCGCGCAGATCTACGGGTCCACGGCGACCCTGCTGCGCAGTACGCTCAAACGGTTCGGCATCGAGACGACCTTCGTCGACATCAACAAGCACCGCGCGGTCAGCCGCGCCATCGAGGCGAATACCAAGCTTGTCTTTTGCGAGTCGATTGGCAACCCCGGCCTCGACATCGCCGACCTGCCGGCGCTCGCAAAGGTCTGCGCGCGCAAACACGTGCCGCTGGTGGTCGATGCCACCTTTGCCACACCCGCACTCAACAACCCGATCGCGCACGGCGCCCACATCGTCGTGCACTCGTTGACGAAATGGGTCGGCGGCGCGGGCAACGCGCTCGGCGGGGCGATCATCGACGGCGGCAACTTCGACTGGGGCAAGGCACCCGAGAAGTACCCGACGCTCACCGAGCCCTATGCACCCTTCCACGGCATCAGTTTCTTCGACGAGTTCGGCCCGAGCGCCTTGTCGATGCGCATTCGCGCCGAGAGCATGCGCGATTTCGGCGCGGCGATGAGTCCGCAAAACGCTTTCCTGCTGTTGCAGGGGCTCGAGTCACTGAATCTGCGGATGCCGAAGCACGTCGCAAACGCCGAGGGCCTTGCCACCTGGTTGGCCGCACACGACGGTGTCAGTTGGGTGAACCACCCGAGCCTCGAAAGCCACCCGAACCACACCCTCGCACGCGACCTCTTCCCGGTCGGTGCCGGTTCGGTCCTGAGCTTCGGTGTCGCAGGGGGCGTTGCATCCGGAAAGGCCTTCATGGATGCGCTGAAGCTGGCAACCAACCTCGCGAACGTTGGCGACTCGCGGACGTTGGTGTTGCACCCGGCGTCGACCACCCACTCCCGACTCGACGCCAAGGCACGCAAGGCCGCCGGCATCCCGGACGACCTGATCCGTGTCTCGGTCGGGCTCGAATCCCTGCGCGACATCAAGTCGGATTTCACCCGCGGGTTCAAGGCCGCACAACGGGCGCTCAAACGCGCCGGCGAGGGGTGACACCGTGAAGATCAACGTCAACAACGCGCCCATCCACGTCGCCACCGGCGGCAAATCCATCGACCCGGCGCTCCCGGCGGTTGTCTTCTTGCACGGCAGCGGCCTCGACCACCGCACCTGGGCACTGCAGAGCCGGTGGTTTGCCTTTCGCGGGCACACCGTCGTTGCACCCGATCTGCCCGGCCACAGCCTGTCTGGCGGCCGGCCGTTGCGCTCGATCGAGAAACAGGCCGACTGGCTCTGGGATCTGCTCGACACCCTCGGCATCGCAACCGCAAGCCTCGTCGGACACTCTCAAGGCGCGTTGATCGCGCTGGAGGCAGCGTCGCGTGAGCCGCAGCGGGTGCGTTCGCTCAGCGTGGTCGCGTCAGCTCACGCCGTGCCAGTCAACCCGGCCCTGCTCGAGATGGCGAAAACCGACCAAACCGCGGCGGTCGACGCCATGCTGAGCTGGGGTTTCAGCGATGCCTACCTGGGCGGCATGTCGCACGTGCCAGGCCAGGCACCGATCGCGATCGGCCACAGGATCATGAGCGCCAACCCGCTGCACGCGGACCTGACCTGCAGCAATGCCTACCGGAACGGCCTCACGGCGGCGGCCACTGTCACCGCGCCGACACAACTGATCCTCGCGCGCGACGACAAGATGACGGTGCTCAAGGGCGGCATGGTGTTGCGCGACGCGCTGCCGAACGTGCAAGACGTCACGGTGCTGGACGGGGTGGGTCACATGCTGCCGATCGAGGCCCCCGACGCGGTGCTGCGTCACCTGTCCGCCTTCATCACTGCACTCGACTGAGCACTGCGGCCCCCTTCAGGAGCATGGCCGTCCCGAAGGGAGGCCGGGGCCCCGCCCGGGGGCGATGTGTCGTGCCCTGCGGCCGACCTCTGCGCCGCCGCTTCGCCGCGTGTTGCTTCGCAACGACTCGGCTCCCACAGGGCCATGTGCCAACCCTAACCCCTGTGGGAGCGCGGCCGTCCTGACGGGAGGCCGGGGGCCCGCCCAGGGGCGATGTGTCGTGCCGTGCATCCGACCTCTGCGCCGCCGCTTCGCCGTGTGTTGCTCCGCAACGACTCGGCTCCCACAGGGCCAT
>JBCCUP010000104.1 GCA_039196715.1 Pseudomonadota bacterium | reverse complement strand
GGGCACAAAGCCTACCCAGCTCAGGCCGGGGAACGTAGTATCGAGCATGGCGGCGGTCTTTTGGTTGGCTGTTTGGTCGCACTTACAACCTTATGCCAATCGACCGCCTGCCTCTCCCTTCACGCTAATGCGCGATGAACCTTTTTTTAGCCGACGATATCGTCGACCCGGGCGTAGCCCCGGCGCTGGCCGGTGGGCATCGAGCGAAACCGGCGGTAGCTCCAGAGGTACTGCGCGGGGTGCTCACGCACCAGTGTCTCGATCGCGCGGTTCATGCAGCCGAGTGCCGTGGTGGTGTCGGGGCTGTAAATGCCATCGTCCAGGCGTCGAAAGACGGCGCGGAAACGGCACTGATCGATGTCGCGCACGGCGGCGGCGAGCACCACCGGCACGCGCCGCTTGCGGGCCAGGCGTGCCATCAGGGTCATGGTCAACGCGGGCACGCCGAAAAAGGGGGCAAACGCGCCGCCCGAGGCGTCGGGTTCCTGGTCCGGCAGAATCGACACCAGAGCATTGTCCGCAAGGGCCTTGTGCAGGCCGCGCACCCCGGCGGCGTTGGTCGGGTGGAGGGCGATGCCGAACCGGGTGCGTCCGGCCAGCAGCAGGTCGTCTGCGTTCGCTACGTCCGAGGGTTTGTAGAGCGCGTGCACCGTGTGTTTGAGCGCGAGGTACTGACCGAGCATTTCCCAGGCACCGAAGTGGGGTGCACACAGCAACACACCGCGGCCCTCGCCCAGTGCGCTGTGCAGCACGTCGGCGTCCGGGTCATTGAAGCGCTGCTCAACAAAGGCCGCGGGTCGGAAGAAGGCCGGGCCGAGCTCGGCCAGGGCGTACGCGTCGTGGCGCAGGCTCGCGTCGACCAGCGCCTCGCGCGCCGCGTCATCGAGGTCGGGAAAACACAGCTGGAGGTTGACGTCGGTGAAGGTGCGGGACTTGCCGGCGGCGGCGCCACTGAGCCGGAGCCCTGCGCGCGCAAGCGCGTACAGGCCACGCAGCGGCAACCGGGCAGAAACCCGCAGGGCAAGTCGGATGGCTGGAGCGGCGATCGGCATCGGTGCGCGGGGTCACGGGTGGGACGCGATACAATCGCGCCAGACTCAAGCGGTTGGCGCCGGACCAGGGTCCACACGGGCCGCACCACAGAGGATAGCAAGGGCATGGCAGAGATTCGCCACCACGAACAGGGCTACGAGCTTCTCACCCCGCAACAGGCACACGAGGTCTGCGCGTCGCAGCCGTCGGCGCTGTTGATCGATGTGCGCTCGCAGATGGAGTTCCTCATGATCGGGCACCCGGTTGGCGCGGTAAACCTGCCCTGGATCGACGAGCCGAACTGGGAGGTGAACCCGCACTTTGCCGCCGATGTGCGCAAGCTGTTGCTCGGTCGGGTCTCGGGACGCGACCGGGGCCAGGTCCCCGTCATGCTGATCTGCCGCAGTGGCAACCGCTCGGTGGACGCGGCGCGGGCTTTGGTCGACGCCGACCTGCCCAACGTGTTTGTCGTTCGAGACGGCTTCGAGGGTCCCCTGGACGCGCAACACCAACGCAGCAGTGTCGCTGGCTGGCGCCACAGCGGGCTGCCGTGGGAACAGTGTTGAATCGGCGACATCGGCGTGGCGGCCTCGCGTGATCGGTTTGCTGCAACGGGTCAACTGGGCCCACGTGCGCGTCGACGGTGTCGAGACCGGGCGGATCGATCAGGGGCTGCTGGTGCTGATCGGGGTTGAGCGCGGCGACAGCGCTGCCGAGGCCGACCGCCTGGTGGAGCGGCTGTTGGGGTATCGGGTGTTCTCCGACGACACCGGGCGCATGAACGCCTCGGTAACCGACACCGGTGGCGGGGTGTTGCTGGTGCCACAGTTCACCTTGCCGGCCGACACGCGCAAGGGCAAGCGGCCGAGTTTCACGCCGGCTGCGCCGCCAGCGGTCGGTGAGGCCTTGTTCAAGCGCGTTGTCGACACCGCGCACGCCAGTGGCCTGACCGTCGAGACTGGCGTGTTTGGCGCGGACATGAAGGTGGCGCTCGAGAACGACGGTCCGGTGACCTTCTGGCTGCAGGTGTCGCCGCCGGACTGACGAGCGCTGGCGGCGGACTCAGCGACCCCTGTCGGGGTCGCTCCACGTCACTGGATCGGGCGGCCGGCGCGGCGCAGCCGCACGGTCTCGCGGTGGTAGTAGTCGTAGTTCGAGAGCACGTTCTGGCTGAACCGGAACGCGTCGTCGTACGACAGACCGCTGTTCTCGGGGTAGACGATCGACACGTAGAGGTCATCGCCGTGTTCATCGAGCCGGGCTTGCAACCAGGCGTTCATCGCGGCGTCGTCAACCACCTCGTACTGACCGCTCTGTTCGCGGACCGCGCGCTCCATCACGCCGTCGACCATGCGGGCCCGCACCAACACCACGTGCTTGTCTCTGGGGCTGCGTGCCGGGCGAACGAGTTCGTCGTACTTGGCCTTGAGCTGCGCGTAGTCCGCGCGCAGCGACAACAGGCGCCCCTCGCTGGCGCTGACATCGAGTTGCAACTGGTCGATGGTGCCGGCATCGCGTGACTGCGCGTCCTGCAGGTCCACCAGGCTGCGGTTGGCGGCACTGAGCTCGCCACGGGCCTCGTCGAGCTCGGCGAGCACGTTATCGCGTGCCGACTCGAGTGACGCCAGCGCTTCGGCGTCGGAGGCGGCAGCCCGGATCAGCGCGAGGCGCTCCGAGTCGACCGAGGCGAGTTGATCCTGCAGGGCTTGCAGTTCCCTGGCGCGTGCCGAGAGGTCGGCGTTGCGGCTTGCGAGCTCGGCCTCGCGTGCGGCCAGGGCCTGGTCCTGCTCGCTCAGGGCGGTGTCGCGTTCTGCCAGTTCGGATTCGAGCGCGGCCTGCTTCTGGTCGCGCTCGCGCACGTCGCGCTCCAGCGCGGCGAGCTGTGCATCGCGGGCGGTGATCACGGATTCGAGTTCGGCCAGCGCGGTCTCGCGGTCGCTCAAACGGGACTCGAGACTGGCGAGGTCGGCGTTGCGGGTCGCGAGTGTGGTGTCGAGCGTGGACAGCGCAGTCTCGCGTTCGGCGAGCGTCCCCTCGAGTGCGGTGAGCTGGGCGTCCCGAGCGGTGACCGTGTCCTCGAGCTGCGCCAGGGTGCCTTCGAGCGCGCTCAGGGCTGTCTCGCGCGCGCTGAGCGTGGTCTCGAGCGCGCCGAGCTGTGCATCGCGCTCGGTCACCGTGGTCTCGAGTTGGGCCAGCGCGGTCTCGCGCTCGGACAGGGTGGCTTCCAGGGTACTCAAGCGCGCGTCGCGCGCCTGCAGGGTGGCGTCGAGCGCCGCGAGGGCGGTGTCACGTTCGCCCAGTGTCGATTCCAGCGCCAACAGCGACTGGTCCTGCTCGGCGAGCTGCTGGTCGCGTTGTGCCAGGGTGGCCTGGCGTTCGGCGAGCTCACTCTCGCGGGCCTGCAGCGTCTGGTCGAGCGACACCAGCGCCCGCTCGCGCTCGGCGAGCGCACTCTGCACGGCGTCGAGTTCGCGGCGTTTCTCGTCGCGCTGCGCGGCGGTGGTCTCGAGGTCGGTTTCGGTCTGAGAGAGGCGCGCGCGGATCGCCGCCAGCTCTTCGGCCCGCAGCAGCGACTCCTCGGCGAGCGAAGCGCGTGCGGACTCGGTTTGGGCGAGGGATTCGTCGGTCGCGGCCAACTGGGTTCGAATGGCGGCGAGCTCGGACGCCCGCAGGGCCGATTCGGCGGCGAGTTCGTCGCGTTCGCTGATCACGCCTTGCAAGCTGATCCGGGCCGTCGCGAGGGACGCCGACACCGCGGTGCGTTCGTCACGCGTGGTGTCGAGTTCGCTCTGGGTGGCGTCCAGGTCGTCGCTGAGTTCGGCGAGTTGCGTTTTGCGCACCGAAATCTCGGTGTTCAGCGCCGCCAGGGTTTCGCGGCTGGTTGCCAACGCGATTTCGACCTGCGCCTTGTCGTCTTCAACCGCCTCGAGTGCCGACGACACGCTGGCCAGTTGCTCGCCGAGATCGGCGTTCTCCGCCATCGAGCTCTGTGCGATCTGCCGTGCGAGTTTCTCCGCTTCGACGGTTTCCCGGAGGTCCTTCACCAGGTGCCAGTTGCGAACGAAGGTGACGCTGGAGGTCACCAGGAAGATCATGACCACGACCATCATGATGTCGGTGAAGGACGGCCAGAAGCTGTCCTCGGTGCCCGCCGCATCGTGGTGCAGATGCGGCCTCAGGTCGACGAATCGGCTCATCGGTGGTCCGCCTTAGTCCGAAGGATTGAGGCGGAAGCCTTGCTTGAGCAGGTTCTCCAGCGAGCGGATGTGGCTGCTGATGGCCGCCATGCGGGCATCGTGTCCCTGGAAGGCCTTCTCGATCTGCTGCTCGACGAGGTTGGCGCGTTGCTGGCTCTCGCCAATCTGCTTGACCACGTCCTGCAGCGCCTGGACCAGCTGGGTGATCTCGGCGTTGACACTCTCGGCGCTGATGTGGAACCGCGGCATCAGCGACTCCAGCGTGACGGCCTCGATGGTGGCGATCAGGCGGGTCTGGGCGTCGCTCGCCTTGATGTAGGCGTAGCCGAAGATCAGGAAGCAGACGATCGCGGTGACGGTGGTCGAGAGCGCGGTGCTCATCCCTTCGACAACGGTGTTCATGCCGGAGAGGTCGGCTTCGGTGTTGAGGATGTCGGAGGCGCCAGAGAGCGCGATGGCCAGCGAGACGATGGTGCCGAACACGCCGGTGAGGATGAGAATGTTGTTGATGAAGCGCGGGAAGCTGAATCGCCCGCTCTCACGTGCCACCAGGATCGACGCGAGTGCGCCATGGTCGATCGGCATGTGCTTGCGGTACAGCGTTTCCATGCTGAGGTAGCGGTCGGCGATCAGTCGGTGGCTGTCCAGGCCCGCGAGCGGGCGGCTCGCGTTCGATTGGATGTTCTTGAAGAACTGCGCCAGTGCACGCTCCTCGCCGTTGAGCCGCACGAGCTGCCAGAACAGCACCAGCAGGCCGAGCGCGAACAGCGCGACGATGGCGCCGTTGATCACCAGACCCGTCTCGGTCAGCGTGTCTTCGAGGTAGAACTGCATGATCGGCTCGCGCAGGCTGAACAGTGCGCCGAGCAGGACCGCCAAGACCAGCAGGATTCGCCCGATAACCCCGAGACTGTGGTTGGCGTTGAACTGAATTGTGTGCATGAATGTCACTACCTTGGACGTCGGCGTCTGTGCGACGGGTTATCGGTGGCGATGCGTGTTCAGGTTGGCGATCGCTCACCGCTGGCGCGGGCAAGTCCGCACCGGGTTTGTCTCTACGGGTGGCGCGTTGCGCCGTCGGGCTCGGGCTTCGGCCGCCCGCCGGGGCCGGTTCTCAGGCTGGCACCGGGGTCGCGCGCGCGGCGCAGCGCGATGCCATGATCGCCAGCTTCTGGTATTCTACCGGATTACGCACCGCGCGCGTGAAGCAGAATCACGGCCGTCCGGTCGGAACCCATGACACACCGTACAGCTTCGATTCAACGTAACACCCATGAAACCCGGATCCGGCTGTCGTTGAACCTCGACGGCGCCGGCAAGAGCACCCTGGCGAGCGGTGTACCGTTTCTGGATCACATGCTGGACCAGGTGGCCCGTCACGGTCGCTTCGACCTCGACGTCGCGTGCGACGGCGACACCCACATCGACGACCACCACAGCGTTGAAGACATCGGCATCGCGCTCGGGATGGCGGTGCGCGACGCGGTGGGCGACAAGCGCGGTCTGGCCCGCTACGGCCACGCCTACGTGCCCCTGGACGAGGCCTTGTCCAGGGTCGTGATCGACTTGTCCGGACGCCCCGGGCTCTGGTTTGATTGCCCCTTCGTGCACGACCGCGTCGGCAGCTTCGACGTCGAGCTCTGCCGCGAGTTTTTCCAGGGTTTCGCCAACCACGCCATGGCTACCCTGCACATCGACCTCGTGCGCGGCGAGAACGAGCACCACAAGATCGAGACCATTTTCAAGGCCTTCGGGCGGGCACTGCGCATGGCGGTTGCCGTCGACGCGCGGCTCGATGGCGACATGCCATCGACCAAAGGGTCTCTCTGAGCGCGCCTCCGTGAAAGTCACCGTCATCGACTACGGCATGGGCAACCTACGGTCCGTCGCCAAGGCGCTGGAGTCCGCGGCGCCGGCGGGCACGCGCGTGTGCGTCAGCGCCGACCCGGCGGACATCCACGACGCGGACCGTGTCGTGTTGCCGGGCCAGGGCGCCGCGGCCGCGTGTGTGGCAGCCATCGACGGCTGTGGCCTGCGCAGCCCGATTCTCGCCGCGATCGACGCGAAGCCGTTTCTCGGCATCTGCATGGGCCTGCAGGTGCTGTTTGACCACAGCGCCGAAAACGGCGGAGTCGATTGCCTCGGTGTGGTGCCTGGCGTGGTCAGCGCGTTCCCCGCGGGGGTAGCCGACCCCGATACCGGCGAGTCGCTGACGGTGCCGGCGATGGGCTGGAACCGCGTCGCTCAGAGGCCGCACCCGCTCTGGGACGGCATCGACAATCGCAGCCACTTCTACTTTGCCCACAGCTACGTGACACAGCCCGCCGACGCGGCCATCACCGTCGGCGAGAGCGTCTACGGCGCGGCCTTTACCTCGGCGATTGCGCGTGACAATCTATTCGCATGCCAGTTTCACCCCGAGAAAAGCGCGACACAGGGTTTGAAGCTGCTCGGCAACTTTTTGCGTTGGACCGTCTCGGCAGGAGTGCGAGATGCAATTGATACCGGCGATTGACCTCAAAGACGGCAAGTGTGTGCGCCTGCGCCAGGGGCGCATGGAAGACGACACGGTGTTTTCCGACGACCCGGTGGCGGTGGCCAGCCGCTGGGTGGATGTCGGCATCGACCGCCTGCACCTGGTTGACCTCGACGGCGCTGTGGCGGGCGAACCCCGCAACCGCACCGTGATCGAGCGAATCGCCAAGGCGCACCCCGATATCCAGATCCAGGTAGGCGGCGGGATCCGGAGCGAGGAGACCATCGACGCCTACCTCGACTGCGGTGTGCACTTCCTGATCATCGGCACGCAAGCGGTCAGAGACCCGCATTTCATCGAAGAGATGGCGCCGGCGTACCCGGGACACCTGCTGGTGGGCCTGGACGCGAAAGACGGCAAGGTCGCGACCGACGGTTGGCGGAAACTGTCCCGGCACGACGTCATCGACATGGCGCAGCGGCTCGAGGCCTACGGTATCGAGGGCATCATCTTCACCGACATCAGCCGCGACGGCATGATGGAAGGCGTCAACGTGGACGCGACCGCGAAACTCGCGGGGCAGGTGGCCACCGACGTGATCGCCTCCGGCGGCGTCAAGAACATCGATGATATCCGTGCGCTGTGCTCGGCGCCCGAGCGGATCGCCGGCTGCATTCTCGGTCGGGCACTGTACGAGGGGACACTCGACCTCGCCGAAGCCCTCGACGTCGCACGCAGCGCAGAGTGAGCACCGCGAAGCCGGATTGCCTACCGTGAGCCTTGCCAAACGCATCATCCCGTGCCTCGACGTGGACGCCGGCCGTGTGGTCAAGGGCGTGCAGTTCGTCGGCCTGCGCGATGCGGGCGACCCGGTTGAAATCGCGCGGCGCTACGACCGCGAGAACGCCGACGAGATCACCTTCCTCGACATCACCGCGAGCAGCGACCACCGGGCGACCCTGGTGGATGTCGTCGCACGCGTGGCCGAGCAGGTCTTCATCCCGCTGACGGTGGGCGGCGGAATCCGCGAGTTTGCCGACGTGCGGCGGATGCTGAACGCCGGCGCGGACAAGGTCTCCGTCAATTCGGCGGCACTCGCGCGCCCCGAGCTGGTTGCCGAGGCGGCCGACCACGTCGGCGGCCAGTGCATCGTCGTTGCCATCGACGCCAAGCGCGTCAGCGCGGACGGCGAGGCGCCCCGCTGGGAGGTCTACACCCACGGCGGCCGGCGCAGCGTGGGCATCGACGCCGTCGAGTGGGCGGTTCGGGTGGCCGAGCTTGGCGCTGGCGAGATTCTCCTGACCAGCATGGACCGCGACGGCACACGCGCCGGATTCGACCTTGAACTGACCCGCGCCATCGCCGACGCGGTGCCCGTGCCGGTGATCGCCTCGGGGGGCGTCGGCACGCTCGATCACCTCGCCGACGGCGTGCAACACGGGCGCGCCAGCGCCGTGCTCGCGGCCAGCATCTTTCATTTCGGCGAATTTTCGATCGACCAGGCCAAGGCGCACATGGCATCCCGGGGCATCAATGTGCGCCTCTGACCTGCGGCCGGGCCCGGTCAGGCGGGTCAGCCGTGCTAGCATGCGCGCCCCTGACCGCCGGAGGGCGCCGTGAGCACCCTGTTGGATTCCATCTCGTGGGACGCCGCCGGGCTCGTGCCCGCCATCGCCCAGGACGCCGAGACCGGCCGCGTGCTGATGATGGCCTGGATGAACCGCGATGCCCTCGCCGAAACCCTGGAAACCGACCGGGTGGTCTACTGGTCGCGCTCCCGCGGGCGCCTCTGGCGCAAGGGCGAGCAATCGGGCAACAGCCAGCGAGTCGTCGAGCTGCGCATCGATTGCGACGCAGACGTGGTGCTGTTGCGGGTTGAGCAATCGGGCGGTGTGGCGTGTCACACCGGTCGGGAGAGTTGTTTCTACCGGGTTCGCGAGGGCGACGCGTGGCGCGAGGTGGACGCCGTGAAGGTGTCCCCAGAGAGCCTCTACGGAGCCCAGTCGTGAGCGGGCACGATGTCCTGCAAGCGCTCGGCGAGGAGCTTGAGGCGCGCAAGGGCGCGGACGCTGACGCGTCCTACGTCGCTTCGCTCTACGCCAAGGGCCGCACGCACATTCTCAAGAAACTCGGAGAAGAGGCCACCGAGACCGTGATCGCCGGCGCCGCCGGCACGGACCGGGAACTGGTGGCGGAAACCGCTGACCTCTGGTTCCACTCGCTGGTGTTGCTGGCGCACCGTGGGCTCGGGCCCGCCGACGTACTGGCCGAGCTGGATCGGCGTCGGGGCGTGTCGGGTCTGGAGGAGAAGCGTCAGCGAACGCAGTGATTCGGATCTGTCACATAACCGGGCGCCGTTCACAGTCTGTGTCTCGGTTCGGTGATAGGGTTAGGAAACGTGTGTCTGTCGCCCGGTGCGACGGGCCCTGGCGGGGCTGAGGCGCTGCCGTTGAACGAACAACCGTGAGGAGAATGGGTACATGGGTATCAGTGTTTGGCAATTGTTGATCATTCTGGCGATCGTGCTGGTGCTGTTCGGCGCCAAGCGCCTGCGCAACGTGGGCGGTGACCTCGGCGCGGCCGTGCGCGGCTTCAAGGACGCCGTCAAGCAGGACCCGGAAGAGCAGACGTCGATCAGCCAGGACAGCAGCGACGTGGTCGAAGGCGAAAAGGCGTCGCAAAAAGACAACGCCTGAACACGACGGTCGGTAGCGCACTGTGTTTGACATCGGCTTCGTCGAGATCATGCTCATCGGCATCGTCAGCATGCTGGTGGTGGGGCCTGAACGCTTGCCCGAAGTGGCGCGCAACGTCGGCAAATGGGTCGGCAAGGCGCGGCGCTACGTCGCCAACGTGCGCCGCGATTTCGAGTCGGAACTCAACAACAGTGACCTCAGAGACCTGCTCGGCGAGCAGGAGGCGCAGATCAAGGAGCTCCGCGGCCTGGTCGACCAGACGAAGCGCGATATCGGTGGCTCGGTCGACAGCCTGACCCGCGACCTCGAAAAAGACGTTGGCGCAGCAGACAGCACACCGACACCGACACCGCCAGCAACGACACCTGCGCCACCGGCGCCGGTCACCCCGGCCGCGACCTCGACGGCGCCGGCCTCGGCAGACAAGACACCCCCTGACGCGTCATGAGCGAGTACGACAGAGAACAGGAGCTCGGCAAGGAAGAGCCGCTGATTTCGCACCTGGTGGAATTGCGCGACCGCCTCGTGCGCATGGTCATCGCCGTGCTGGTGCTGTTCATCTGTCTGTTTCCGTTCAACAACACCATTTACTCCTGGCTCGCCGACCCGCTGCTCAAGCACATGCCCGAGGGTTCGAGCATGATCGCCATCGAGGTGGCGAGTCCGTTCCTGATTCCGTTCAAGCTGGTGTTGATGCTGTCGGTGTTCATCGCCGTGCCGTTTCTGCTCTACCAGCTCTGGGCATTTGTCGCGCCGGGCCTGTATAAAAGCGAGAAGCGCCTGGTCATGCCGCTCGTGGTGTCGAGCACCTTGCTCTTCTACACCGGCGTGCTGTTCGCGTATTACGTCGTCTTCCCGCTGGTGTTTGCCTTTCTGACCAGCGTCGCACCGGACGGGGTCGAAGTCGCGACCGACATCGGCAAGTACCTCGATTTCGTCATCCTGATCTTCTTCGCGTTCGGCATTGCCTTCGAAGTGCCTGTGGCCACCTACATCCTCGTGTTGCTGGGCATGACCACGCCCGACAGCCTCGTGAAGAAGCGCCCGTACATCATTGTCGGCGCCTTTGTGATCGGCATGGTGTTGACACCTCCGGACATCATTTCGCAAACGCTGCTGGCGATCCCGATGTGGATTCTGTTCGAGATCGGTGTGTTTCTGTCACGCAGTATCGAACGCAATCGGGACGCGGCCGACAGTGGCACACAACGCAACACCGTACCTGGCATGCCGACGGGTAAAAGCAACACGCACAGTATTGCGGCACCGTCGAACAGCTCGGACGATCGAACCCCCTGATCCCGCGTTCCGCCGGCGCACTTTGCTGTCGGCGTGGTAGCCACGGGCATGCAACCTGCTGCCCCGGTGTCTGAGATCCTCAGACCACCCGCCGATGAAGAAGCTCATCAAACCTGCACTCTGGTTGCTGGCGTGCGCCAGTGTGTGTGGTGCGGTGTTTTTCTTTTTCTTCACCCTGAAAAGCGCACAAGATCTGTTCGACGAGGCGATTCCCGTTGCCGGCGAAGAGCGTTTCTTCTGGCTCGACAACCGCCTGACCCTTCGCCTCGCGGTTGACCAGCGCCACATCGGTCTCTTCGGCGCACGCGCCGATGTGCGCGTCAGCGTGGCGGACGGCAGCGAGGTGCCGCTGCGTCTGGAGGCGTCCTACGGGCCGCTGTTCTTGTCTGGAGGCAAGCGCTTCGCCCTTGCGAAGTGGCAGGTGCTCTCGCGTGCGGACGTGGTCTCGGGCGATCGAACGGGGTGGATTGACGGGCACACCGGGTTCGGTGGTGCGCTGTCGTTCAGTTCGCGCCTGATCGAAGGGCGGCTGACGCTCCCGTTCGGCGCGGGACGGCTGGTGCTCGAAGACGCCCGGCTGTCGGTGTCGGACTTGTCCGCCAACGGCGCGTTCTCGCTCTCGGCTCAGGCGGTCGGTGGCCGCGTCGTGATGCCGCACCGTCACGTGCGCTTTGAATCACTGGAACTCGTGGCCGAAGCGATCCCTGTCAACTGGGAAGACCTCGGTGGCAACCTTGAAAAACCACAGCGGTTTGCGCGCGGTGAGTTCTCGATCGACACCCTGTCGCAGACGGCTCGGCGCAGTGCGCAGACGCTCGAGCAGCTGACCGGCGAGTTCGACGCCAAGGTGTTTGCCGAGACCCTGTCGCTCGAGGTGTTTGGTCTGGTTGGCTCGCTGCCGGTCTATTCCGCCGAGGAGACCGGCGAGCTCGAGTACAGCTTTCTGTTGAGCGGTGTCGACCGTGGACGCTTGCAGCAAGCCTTGCGTCGGGACGCCGAGCTGACCCGCACGGTGCGGCTCCCGAGCGTGGGCGCCGTGCCCGAGCCGGTTTCGGGCTACGCTGGCCTGCCGCCAGTGTCCTACTGGCCACAGGATCTTGAAATGCAACAGCGGCTCCTCGCACTGGTGCGCGGCGGGGTTGATGTCTACAGCAATGTGAAGCTGACGCAGTCGGACGCGACCGTCCAGTTGCGGTTCAACAGCGAATTCGAACACCTCGGCGAGGGCAACTCGATGATGGGCCTGCGCAACTGGGGCGAGTTGCTGCAGCGCACCCACGCCGACTTCTCCTTCTACGCCGACAAGGCCCTGGCTGACTGGCCGCCCGTGGCGACCTGGGTCGGCGAGATCGACCGCGTCGGCCTGCTGATCGAGGACAAGTTCGGTCCGTCGAGCAGCGTCTACCTGCGCGGCGGTGACATTCAGGTCAACGGCGACGAGTGGACGCTGGATGCGCTGCTGCACGGTCACGTCGAAGCGCCTATCCCGGCAGTCGCCGCGTTGCGGCGCGCCCGGTTGCGTGCCGTGAACAACCACCAGATTCACTGACCTTTGCGTCCCGTCTGCTTTCAGATCTGACTGCTATGCTCCAGGGAGGTCAGAATTTTGGCGGGAGTCGTGTGTGCACTCAGCAGGTGGACAAAGCGCTTTAGGGTCGGCAGC
>JBCCUP010000103.1 GCA_039196715.1 Pseudomonadota bacterium | reverse complement strand
GAGCTCATCCAGCTCTACCAGAATGCCTGTGGCCAGGAGATCAGCCGCTTCGGCGGCTACACGGCCCAGTACCTCGGTGACGGCATTCTGGTGTATTTCGGCTACCCCAGCGCCACCGAGGACACGGCCGAGCAGGCGGTGCGCTGCGCACTTGCGATGCGCCAATCGATCGGTCGGCTCAGCGAGGAGTTGCGCACCACTTGGGGCGTGACACTCGCCCTGCGCATCGGCGTGCACTCGGGCCTCGTGGTCATTGGCGACATGGGCGCCGGGGACCGCACCGAGCGACTGGCACTGGGCGAAGCGCCCAACGTGGCCGCGCGCGTGCAGGGCCTTGCCGAACCCAACGAGGTGCTGATCAGCGACGAGACGCGCAAGCTCATCCACGGGCGTTTTCTGTTGAGCGACCGCGGCACCCCTGAGCTCAAGGGCATCGAATCGGGCCTCGCGCTTTACGCCGTCGAGAAGCAGGCGACGGACATCCTGAAGTCCAAACTGCAATCGGCTGACGTACCGATTTTCGGCCGCGACGACGAGCTCGATGTGTTGAACGACGTGCTGGTCGCTGGCGACCAGTCGGGTGTCGAGAGCGTCTACATCGAGGGCGAGGCGGGCTCGGGCAAGTCGCAATTGCTGCGTGCCTTCCTCGCCAAACAGGACGCGCCGGTCACCGAACTGTTCTGCAGTGAGCACTACCTCAACACCCCCTACTGGCCGTTTTCGGTGCTGCTCGAGCAGCGCGCCGGCTTGCACAAACTGCCGGTGGCGGAGTGGCAGGACGCGCTCGCGGCGATGCTCGCCGAAGCGGGACTCTCGCAGGACCACCTGGTCGGCCTGTTGACCCTGCTGGTGGCCTCAGGCGAGGAGGTCAACACCCACGCGGCGTCTGCGCGCCAAGCCACCGTTGACGCGATCAACGCGCTGCTCTGCAAGCAGAGCGGCTTCGTGGTGTGCGAAGACATGCACTGGGCCGATGCGTCGACCCGCGAGCTGCTCGCGTCCTTGCCCGATGTGACGACGCCGACCACGGTGCGCCTGGTGCAGACCACCCGACCGCGCCGGGTGCGCGGCGCCGAGGTGCGCCCGCGCGCGACCCACATCCGCCTCGACGCGGTCGACCGGCAAGCGGCGGAGAACATTGTGCGCAGCGCGGTCGCGGGCGAGATGACCGAGGACGAGTGCTCTCACATCATCGACCGCGCCGCCGGCCTGCCGATGTTTCTGGTCGAGTTGGCACGCCAGCGCGAACAACCCGGCAAGAGTGTGCCCACGAGCTTGCACAGTGTGTTGCTGAGCCAACTCGAGCGTGTCGGCGAGGCGCGTCGCGTCGCCCAGGAAGCCGCCGTGCTCGGCATCGAATTCACCCGCGAGGAGCTCGCGGCCATCTCGCTTTTCAGCGGCCAGAAACTCGACGCCGCGCTCGACACGCTCGAGAAGGCCAACGTGGTCAACCGCTCGCCGCTGGTCGGTGGCTTTGGTTACCGCTTCTGCCACGCGCTGATGCACGAGGTGGCGCTGGGGTCGCTGCTGAAAAAGAGCCGCACCCAACTGCACCGTCGTTTTGCTCTCTATTTGCAAGAGCGGGCCCTGCCCAATCCGCCCGACCGCCAGATGATCAGCCGCCTCGCGCACCACTGGGGTGGCGCGGTGGCCGACCGCATGGCCGACCGCGGCGACATCGCTTCGGCCGTGCGCTTCTTGATGAGTTCGGCCGAGTCGTCGCTGGCGATCGCAGCCTACCGCGAGGCCCGGCTCGACCTCGAGCTGCTCGAGTCGCTCTCGCAGCGCCTGCCCGAGGGCCCCGAGCGCGACGAGATTGCCTTGAGCGTGTACATGACCAAGTGCGTGGTGCACCTTGCGCGCGCAGAGTTTGCCTCGCCGGAAGTTGAGGCCGAGCTCGTCGGCGCCAAGCGGCTCTGCATCAAGCTCGACAAGCGGCGTGAGCTGGCGCAGGTGCAACTCAACCTCTGGATGATGTATCTGTCGCGGGGCAACTACCCAAAGAGCCTGAAGGTGGCCACGGCATCGCGCGACCTGGCGTTGGAACTCGGCGACGACGTGATCCGGCTGCGGGCCACAGCGGCCCAGTCGAATTCGGCGTTCTGGCTAGGTGACCTTGAAACCGCCTACACCTTGGCATTGGAGGTGATCAACGAATACTCGCCGGGGTGCGACCCGCGTGGTGTGGTCGAACACGGCTGGGACGCCGGCGTGCAGGCCTACATGGTGGTGGTCTGGTCGGCCTGGTTGCTCGAGCGCGATGACGCCGAGTCGTTGTTGTCCGACATGGCTGTCATGACGACCCAGCTCGACCACGCCTTCAACCGCATGTTACACGCCAACACGGCGGCCATGCTGCACGTGATGCGCGGGGACGGTGAGGCGGCGTTGGCGAGTAACAGGCAGCAGGTCGCGATCGCGAAGGAATTCAACATCGCCTTCTACCGCATGCTCGGCGACATGTTTAACGCGGCCGGGCTCGCGTCGATCGGCAGCGGCGACGACGGCTTTTACGCGGCGGACCGCAGCTACCGATACTACGAGAAAAACCTCGGTGGGCTCGGCCAGTCATTCATTGCCGCAATCATGACACTGGTGTACGCCGACCAGGGTGACTACGACCGAGCCCTGACGGTGGCCAAGTCGGGGCTCGCGCACTGTGAACTTGCCAGCGAGGGTGTGTACAAACCGCTGCTGGCGCACCAGGTGCGCTGCCTGACGGACCAATCGGCGCCGTCGCTCGAGGCGCTGTGGCAGTTCCGTCGACGCCACGATGCAGTCGAGCACAAGGCGTAGTCGGCCTACCGTGTCCCGCGGTTCGCACGGGAGACCGCAGCGGTGAAAGCCGAGTCCGATCGCCTGCGCTGCCTCGCCTTCCAGCTCGACGCCGACGGTATCAGCACCGCCCCGCGGCGTGACGCCCACGTGGACCGCGTGGCCGACGCCGTGCAGGCGGCGGCCGAGCGCGCCGGTGGGGTCGACCTGGTGTTGTTGCCGGAGCTCTCGACCGTCGACTACAGCGCGGCGGCCTTCGACGCGCTCGCCGACCTGGCCGAGCCGCTCGACGGCCCGAGCCTCGCGCGCTTTGCCGCGCTCGCCCGCGCGATCGACGCCACCGTCGTCTTCGGCATGCCGCGCGTGGACGCGCACGGCCGCTATTTCATTTCGCAGGTGGTTGTCGACGCCGACGGGCGGCGGGTGGGCCACTACGACAAGGTGCACATCGCGCAGTTCGGTGCATCCGCCGAGAAGCGCTGGTTCCACCGCGGCGACCAAGGCCTCGCCTTCGAGGTGCGCGGCTGGCGGTTGGGCGTCGTGATCTGCTACGACATGCGCTTCCCCGGCTACGTCAGCCGCCTGGTGCAGCGACACGCGCTCGACGCCGTGCTGCACCCGGTCGCCTTCACACGCGACGGCTCCTGGCCGAGCTGGCACGCCTTTGTGCAGACCCGCGCGCTGGAGCACCAGGTGTACTGGCTCAGCCTGAACCGGGCCGGCGCCGACTGGGGCCACTCGCTGTTGTGCCCGCCCTGGGTTGACGAGACGACCCAGCCTGTCACCTTCGACACGCGGGCGTCGAGCGAGGTGATCGAGCTGGCCCGCGCGGCGCTCGCCGAGGCGCGCACCCGCTACCCGTTTCGGCAGGACGCCCTCGGCGACTACAGCAGCGTCGTGCCCTGAGCGTTGTCGCTCAGGTGGCCGCCGCTGCCCGGTTGGCGCCGACGCGGTGCCAGGCCAGTAACGCCACCGCGAGCACGCAGGCCGCGAGGTGGATTGCCTCGGGGCGCATCAACAAACCGACGGCCACGGCCAGCCGCACTGCGACCCAGGGCAGGCTCAGTTCGGTGGTGTCGAAGCGCGCCAGCGCGCTGGCAACGAGGTAGAGCGCGAGCACCAGGCGGGCGATGAGCCAGACCAGCGCCGAGAGCGCGACGCCGTTTTCGTACCCGGGCAGGAAAGAACGGTCCGGGCTTGCGGGGTCGATCAGCGCCTGGTCGATCAGCAGCAGCTCGGGGTAGAAGGCGAACACGAAGGGGATGGTGAACATCACGATGCCCGAGCGCACCGCGCTGAACCCGGTCGACATGGGTTCGGCCTTGGTGATGGTCGAGGCAGCAAAGGCGGCGAGCGCGACCGGCGGCGTGATCGCCGAGGCGACCGCAAAATAGAACACGAACATGTGCGCGGTGAAGGTGGCGATGCCGAGGCCGATCAGCATCGGCCCCATCAGCAGGGCGACGTTGATGTAGGCCGGCACGGCCGGCATGCCCATGCCGAGCAACACGGCGAGCAGCATCGTGATCAGGAGCGCGATGAACTGGAAGAACGCCGACCCGCCGCCGCCGAGGTCGAGCGACAGGAGGAAAGTCAGCACGTCGATCGCGACGAACTTCGAGAGCCCCGTGAAGTTCAGGCACACGTCGATCACGGTGACGGCGAGGAACATCAGGTAGAGCGTCGAGATGGTGGTGCCCGCCTCGGCGAGGCCGTCGAAGAGCTTGCGCGGCTGGGCGCGGAAGTCCTTGTCAAGAAACAGCAGCACGATCACAAGCGCCGCCGCCCACCAGCCGGTCGCGCCGGCGTCGCCAGCCGCGTTCTGCACGATCTGCAGGACCCAGGGCAGGTCGTGCGCGCGGCAGTGGCCGTTGAAAACACTGGTCTCGACGCCGAACAGCCAGCCGAGCGGCCCGCAGCCAACCGCGTCCTTGGGGGTCAGCAACAGGAAGAGGATCAGGAGAATCGGCAGGAAGATCTGCGACAGGTAGAGCACGTCGGCGCGTGTGATGCGCATGTCCTCGGTGAGTTCGCCGAAGGCCTCGATGCCCTGCTTGCGCGACTGGAACACGGCCGAGAGAAAGAGGCACAGGAAGTACGCGAGCGCGGGCAAGAGGGCGGCGATGACGATGTCGCGGTAGGGCACGGCTGTCAGCGCGGCGAGCACGAAGGCCGCCACGCCCATCACCGGCGGCATGATCGACCCGCCGGACGAGGCCGCCGCTTCCATGCCGCCGGCGAACACTTTGGAAAAGCCGCGCTTGAGCATCATCGGGATGGTGAGCACACCGGTCGAGAGCACGTTGACCACCGGGCCGCCGGTGATCGTGCCGAACATCGCCGACGACACGATCGCCGCGTGCGCCGGCCCGCCGCGCAGGCGACGGGTCCAGCGGAAGGCGAGCTTGATCAGCGACTTGCCGCCCGCCGATTTGCCAAACATGGCCCCGAGGATGATGTACGGGAACACCACGTTCATGATCACGTGCATGAAGCGGCCGAGCATGCCCGAGGCGTTGTTGACCAGCGCGTCGTGGACGTTGGGCCGGCCGTCGAGGAAGGTGCGTGGCTCCCCGCCGAGCTTGGTCATCAGGTACTTGTTGATGTCGTCCGGGCCGTGGAAGTACCAGACCAGCACGGTGCCGATGGTGTAGAGCGCGATGAGCAGCGACACCAGCACCAGCGGCAGGCCCCAGACCTTGATGTTGTAGCCGAGGAACACGAGGATCGAGAGGCCCATGATCAGCACCAGCCAGATGCCGGTGGTCTGGACGCATTGCGGGTCCTCGACCGTGTCCGGCACCGGCAGGCCCATCTCCTCGGCAAAGGCGATCTCGGCCTCGAGTGTCTGCGCGATCAAGCGCGCGCGTTCACCGGTGATCGCGTCGATCAGGCACACGCTGTCGATTTCGATCAGGTAGGTGAGCGAGACTGCCGCGGCCGCGACCACTAGTGCAATGTCCATGAAAAGGCCGAAGCCGGCCCGTGCGCTGCCGCGCCACGCGCGCCACATCGAGTGCTTGAGCGCGACGATCAGCATCATCAGGAAGAAGATGATCGGGTAGAACCACTCGGTCGAGAACGCGCGCACCTTGAGGTCCTCGACGCCGCTCAGGCCACGCCAGAGGTCGTCCCAGCCCGGGATCACCGGCATGCTGTTCAGCGCGCCGAGCACGATGAAGACGAGCGCGAGCCCGTAGAGGGTCAGGTGCGAGAGGGAGCCGGAGGCGGTGCTGTCGTCGGCCATGGTCTACTCAACTCGGTGCGACGCGTTGCACGCTGTCGCTCGCCGCACCGGCGGCAGTGAAAACGCCCGTGCCAGCGGCGTCGCCGGCGACGGGCAGGGCGCGCACCGCGGTGTGCGGTGCGCGTTCAGTGGGGCTGCCAGTTCAGCGGGGCTGCTCTTCAGCGCGGCTGCCTATCAGCTGGCCACCGCGCAGTCTGGCAACTCGTAGCCGGCATCGCGCCACGCACGGGCGGCACCCGGGTGGTACTGCACCGGGTTCCGGCCGCACATGCCGAGGCCCGGGTTGTCGAAGTTGACCGTGTCCCCGAAGGGCGCTTTGGCCTTCAGGTCGTCGAGGGTGCTGACGTAGGCCGCCACCAGGTCGTAGACCAGTTGCTCGTCCATGTCCTTGTGCACCACCGCGCCGCCGATGGTGGCCATGCCGCGGAAGGTGTCGTCTTCGGAGATGAAGGTCCACTCGTCGCCCATCGCGGCCTGCACCTGCGCGAGCGGGAGTTCGGCCGGCGCGCTGCCGGGCGCCTGCATGTACTTCTGCATGGCCTCGCTGTTGTACGCCTCGATCGGGATCGACCAGCCGGTCATCTTGCCGGACGCACCGAGCGACACCACGCGGCTGCCGGGGAAGAGCTCGGGCAACACGACGGCATCGGGCTCACCGCCCGAGATAACCGCGGCCGCCTGGCCCCAGTTGGCCTGCATGCCGGTGTAGCCCTCGCCGTCCTTGAGGCCGGTGACGATCTGGATCACGCTGCGCGCGTTGGTCAACGCGCCGCCCCGCGGCGGGCCGTTGTAGATCGTGCGGCCTTCGAGGTCGTCCCAGCCGTTCACGCCCTTGGCGTCGAAGGCGTAGAGGAAGAAGATGCCGAGCGTGAACGGGAAAATCGCGCGCAGGTTGCCAGCGAGTTCCGCGCCCTTCTCCTTGCCAAGCTTGCCATACGGGCCGACGCCGCGGCTCATCAGGAAGGGCAGGATGTGTGGCGTCGCGGCGATGTCGGTCTTGCCTTCGGCGACGTTCTGAATCGAGTTGGTCAGCGTCTGCCCGTCGGCCAACTGGATGTTGGCGACGCCGCTCGTGCCCGCCACCTCGACGAGGTGGGTGGGGGCCAGGTGGGTCGCGCCACCCGGGCTCGCGGTTTCGGCGCTCAGGTTGACCTGGGCGTTGGCCGTGGTGCCAAGCGCCGTCGCCGCGACGATCGCGGCGAACAGGTTGCGTACTTTCATGTGGGTCTCCTCCCCGTGGGCCGGGTTTGTGTGGGTGCCGGTCTTGGCATCTTGTTAAGCGGCTTCTGTGTTGTCGGGTTCTCGGGTGTCCTTGTCGGACAGGCACGCCTCGAACTGCGGTTGGGCAATGGCGTTGGCCTTGTCCAGCAAGTGCTTGAGTTGCTCGAACTCGTCCGGGTCGAAGCCGTCCGTGACAGCGGCGACGAGGTCGCGCGCGCGCGGCCAGATGCGATAGAAGGTCGCCTGGCCCGCGTCGGTCAGCGACATCAGCCGACGGCGGCGGCTGGTCGGGTCGTCCCGCCGCGCGATCAGGCCCTTGGCCTCGAGCGCGCTGGCCGCGCGGCTGCCGTGGGCCGGGTCCATCGAGTTGTTCTGCGTGATCTGTCCGAGGTGGCAATCGCCAAATCGCGCAAGCGAGTAGAGGATGCGCCACTCGAGCAGTGGCATGTCCTCCTGACGCAACACGCTGCGCAGCATCATGCGCTGAATCTTGTTCGCAAACGCGACCGCGCGGACGATGATGAAATCGTCGACCTCGTCCGGGCTCAGCAGCGGGGGATTGCGGGTCATGGGCAGGCGGGGTGGCAGGGCGCTACGCAGCAAAATACATGGCAAATGCAATATAGCGCAAGCGCTTTGAGGCGCCTTGGCAGGACGGGCTGACCGCCCCATCGCCGTGCCGCGGTTCAGGGGCTGTGTGGGGCTTCGATAGTCAGCGCCTTGTGGTCGCTGTGGCAATCGAGGTGGCGCTCGAGCGCGGCGCGGTAGGGGCTGACCACGGCCGGGGTATCGTTGATCGTCTGCACCTCGACGCGGCGGCGTGCTGCGAGGTGCGCGAGCGGGGCGAGCACGGCCCCGAGTGCAGGTGCGTCCGGCTCGATCAGGAAGCGGAGCTGCTTGCCGGCGCGTTCGATCACCAGCGCGAGCGCGCCGTCGTGAAAGGCGAGCGCGTTTTGCGCGCGGCGCTGCGGCAGCTCGGGCCAGTCGAGGCCGAGGCCGCAGGGGCTCACCGGGTCGAGCGCGTTGCACCAGAAACTGCCGGTGGCGCTCGGGTGGCGGCGCAACAGGTGCAGCGCTTGCGGGCTTGCAAATTGCGGCCCGGCCAGTTCGTCGAAGAAGAGGCCCTGCACCACTTCACCCGCGAGCTCCATCACGCGCAGCGCCTGAAAGAGCGCGCGCCAGGCCATCGGCTCGCGGCCGTCGTCGCACTCGCGGTTGACGAGGTCGCGGTTCACCACC
This sequence comes from Pseudomonadota bacterium, assembly GCA_039196715.1. Classification (NCBI taxonomy): domain Bacteria; kingdom Pseudomonadati; phylum Pseudomonadota; species Pseudomonadota bacterium. Next base: position 3,921 of record JBCCUP010000103.1, on the reverse strand, counting down.
CCGTAGCGGTCGAGCAGCAGGTACACGCGCTCGCGCGCGCGCTCGAGCTGGTCGAGTGGGTTGCTCGCGACGGTGGGCTGGGGCGAGAGCCGCCACACCCCCGGCCACCCCACGGCCGCGGCGCGCGCGTTCTGCAGGGCGCGCCGCCCGCTGATGCGGCGCCCGGCGCGGGCGCGGTGGTGGGCGCTTGGGGCGCTGGTCAGTCGGTACTGGGCGAGCGCGCCCTGGCGCAGCGGCTGCACTGCGTCGGCTGTGACAACGCCGGCCCACACCGCGTCCCACCAGCGCGCGTTGAAGGCGTCGAGGTCGTCTTCGGGTGCGGTCGCCTGCAGCTGGTCACGCACCTGATTGAAGCTGTAGCCGGCGGCCGGGTCGGCGAAGCCCGCGCGCAGCGCGGCGACATCGTCCGTCGGTTCGCTCGGCGCGTAGAGCAGGTCGGTGTCGTCGTCGTAGTGCAGGCTGATGCGTTCGCGGCTGTGGCCGCGCCAGCGGATCGCGTGCTCGCGCAGGCTGTCGTCGAGCTGGTGCGACGACAGGCCCGGCAGGCGGGCGGCCAGACAGTCGTCAAGCACGGTGCTCACCGGCGCACGGTAGCCGCGCAACCGGTCGAGCGCGTCGACGGTGTTATCCGCGGTGGGCGGTTTGCCGAAGCCGTGCCAGCGCGCGAGAAAATCGGGCAGCGCGGTGGCCGGTCGCGTCTCGAAGGCCGGTCGGTTGGCGGCGCGCTGCCAGCGCAGGATGATGTCGAGGTTCTCGGCGTCGAGCGTGTAGAGCGCCTCGTCGTCCTGCACCCGGACATCGCCGACCAGCCGGCCGTCCTCGAACAGGCCGTTCGGCACGCTCGGCAGCAGCGCGACGACCTGCTCGGTGCGCAAGGGGCCGTAGAAGCTCAGGATTTCGCAGGCCTGGGTCAGGCTGTCGCGCGCGTCCTCGAGCGCGGGCAGCGCCGACCGGCTGGGCGTCGCGTCGGCGGCGAGGCCGCTCGCCACCAGCGCGTGCGCCTGTTCGAGGTGGCAGACCCAGCGGCGTTCGCCTGCGCTGAACACCACCAAGCGGTCGTCGTGCGCGTCGGGCTGGCCCTGCCAGCCGTCCCACCACTCCGCCTCGGGCAGCAGCACGCGCTCGCGCACCCAGTCGCGCCAGTCGGCGTCGGTCTCGGGCCGGTAGTCCGGGTGGCTGCGCTGGCGCTTGGCGACGAACTCGGCGCAGATGACCGGGTTCAGCGGCGGGCGCACGGCGGCGTTGCGCACCGCCTCAGCGATCAGGTCCGCGTCGAGCTGGCTCGGCCCGGCGTGCTCCGGCGTGTCGTCGGCGTAGACGAGTGGGGCGATCTGCTCGTAGCTCAGGTTGCGGGCAAACGGCGAGGGCGCATCGGTTTCGGCGTACGACCAGAGCAGGCTGCCGTCGGCCAGGCGGCCAAGGTGCTGGCGCAGGGCGCCGAGGTCGAACTCGTCCTGCAGGCAGGTGCGCCAGGTTTCGAGCATCACCGGGAAGTCGCTGAAGTCGCGCGTCGCCGACATCAGCTTCTTCGCCTGCAGGCGGCTCATCCAGAGCGGCAGGCGCTGGTTGAACTTCTGCCGCGGCAGCAATAGGAAACGGCCACACACCTCGCGGAAGCGCGCGCCGAAGAAGCCCGAGCTCTCGAGCGCCGCGCGCAGCAGCGCGTCGAGGTTGTGCGGCTCGACCAGCGCCATGACCGCCTCGGGCGTGGGGTTGGCCTTGGCCAGCACGATGATCGCGTCGTTGTCGCTGTGCACCTCGGGCGACTCGTCGAAGGTCTGCTGCCAGGCCGCGCCGAGCGCGAGCGCGTAGGGGCGGTTCGCCTGGCCGCCCCAGACCGTGTGGATCACCCACTGCTGTTGCAGCTCCGGCCCGCGGTAGCCGTCGGGCCCGCTCTGCATGCGCTCGAGCACCACGTGGTCGCTGTGCGGCAAGGCCGAGCCGGTGCTCTCGCGCTGGCGGCTCAGGTAGTCCACGAGCTTGGTGGCCGCGCCGGCGTCGAAGTGGTGCTGCGTTTGCAGCGTGTCGACCAGCTCGTCGGGGTGCGCGTGTTGCAGTGTCTGCTCGGCCTCGGCGAGGAAGGCGGCGATGCGGTCGGCGAAGTGCGCGCTGCGCTCGAGCTTCTCGGCGCGCCAGAAGGGCGGCGCAATGCCGACCGGGCGCGCGGGTTTGACGAAGACGTCGTTGTGCGTGATGCGCTGCACCTGCCAGTGCTGGGTGCCGAGCGAGAACACGTCGCCGATTTTCGCCTCCCAGACGAACTCCTCGTCGAGCTCGCCGATCTGCGCGCCGCCGTCGCCGTGGCGGATCTGGTAATAGCCGCGGTCCGGGATCGAGCCGCCGGCGTTGTAGAACGCAAACACGGCGCTCTTTTTCGCGCTGACGGTACCCTGCAGGCGGTCGTACTCGATGCGCGGTTCGAGCGCGCGCACACGCGCGCCGCTGTAGCGCCCGGCGAGCTGTTCGAGCACGCGGTCGAATGCCTCGCGGCTGAGGCGGCGGTAGGGCTCGGCGCGGCGCAGCAGCGCAAACAAATCGTCGGTGGTGCGGGTCTCGGTGGCGGTGCACGAGATGATGAACTGCGCGAGCATGTCGAGCGGGCAGTCGACCGGCCGGAGCGGTTCGAGGTCGCGCTCGAGGGTCGCACGCGTCAGCACCGCCGCCTCGAGGAAGTCGTGGTCGTGCACCGGGAAGAGCGTGCCACGGCTCACCGCGTTGACCTGGTGCCCCGCGCGGCCGAGCCGTTGCAGCGCCTGGGCAATGCCGGGCGGCGACTGCACCATGACCACCTCGTCGAGGTCGCCGATGTCGATGCCCATTTCGAGCGAGCTGGTCGCAACGATGGCGCGCAGCTCGCCGGCCTTCAACCGGCGCTCCACTTCGCTTCGGATGTCGCGCGCGAGCGAACCGTGGTGCGCCCAGGCGAGTGGGCCCGGGTGGTGGCTCGCGTCGTTGATCTTCAGCGTCACCTTCTCCGCGAGCTTGCGGCTGTTGGTGAAAAAGAGCGTGCTGCGGTTGGCCTCGGTGATGTCGCGAAAGCGCTCGGCCAGCGCGTCCCAGATCGGCTCTCCCTGCTCGGCTGCGCGCGCCGCTTCATCGGGGTAGCGCACCGACAGCTCGAGCGCCTTGTCGATCGACGGGTTGATGATCTCGATCGGCCGGGGCGTGCGCGCGGCGTCATGCCCGGCGACAAAGCGCGCCACCTGCGCGAGCGGCTCGACCGTCGCCGACAGCGCGATGCGCTGCAGCGCATCGCCCGTCAGCTCCACCAGGCGCTCGGCCGAGACCGCGAGTGACACCCCGCGGCGGTTGTCGGCGACCGCGTGCACCTCGTCGAAGATCACCGTCTCGACGTGCGAGAGCGCCTCGCGGCCGCGCACCGTCGTGAGCATCAGCGCGAGGCTCTCGGGGGTGGTGATCAGGATGTCGGGCGGGCGGCGCAGCAGGCGTTGTCGCTCGCTCTGCGGCGTGTCGCCCGAGCGCACCGCGACGCGCAGTGCCGGCAGCGCCTCGCGCTCGCGCAAGCTCGCGAGCGGCGCAATCAGGTTGCGCTGGATGTCGTTGTTGAGCGCCTTGAGCGGGGAGACGTACAGCACGCGTGTGCGGCCGGTTTGCCATTCGCCGGTGGCGAAGCGGTCGATCGCGTAGAGAAAGGCCGTCAGCGTCTTGCCGCTGCCGGTCGGGGCGGTGGCGAGCACGTGCGCGCCGCGCGCGATCGCCGGCCAGGCCGCGGCCTGCACCGCAGTGGGTTCCCCGATTGACGAGAGAAACCAGTCGCGAACGGCCGGCGAAAACGCCGCCAGCGCGGCCGCAGGCGGTGCCACGGCCGGGCTCAGAGCACGATCAGGACGTACCCGCGGTCCACGTACTCCGCGATCTTGGCCGGGCCGCTCGGGGTGACGTCGATGTGGTCGGGGTACT
>JBCCUP010000102.1 GCA_039196715.1 Pseudomonadota bacterium | reverse complement strand
CAGGCCGGCTACACCGAACCGCACCTCTGGACCGGCGTCGGGCGCGCGCGCTCGGGCTGCGGCGCAGCCCTGGTTGGCTCCGCCGATCAGATTCTCGAGAAACTGGCGCGCTACCGCAGCATGGGCATGCGCGCTTTCATCCTCTCGGGCTACCCGCACCTCGAGGAAGCCGACTACGTCGGCAAGCTCGTGATGCCGGAACTCGAAACCTGTTCACTCCCCGCGGTGTATGGGCGCGTGCCGAGCAGCACCCCCGCCACCCCGCTCGGTATCGGAGAACGCCGCTGATGCAACGGTGCACTATGTCACCCTCCCTCGACTTCAGCCGCCTTGTCTACGGGCTCTGGCGACTCGGCGACGACGCCGACACCTCAACCGCCCACGTGACCGCCAAGATCGAGGCCTGCCTCGAACAGGGCATCACGACGATGGACCAGGCGGACATCTACGGTGACTACCACTGCGAGGCGCTGTTCGGGGCGGCCTTGAAGGCGTCGCCGTCGTTGCGTGATCAGATCGAGATCGTGACCAAGTGCGACATCGTCGCACCGATCGGGCGCTACAAGGATACCCGGGTGAAGTACTACGACACCCGCGCGCAGCACATCCAGGCTTCAGTCGAGCATTCGCTCGTGGCGATGCACACCGACCGGATCGACCTGCTGCTTCTGCACCGGCCCGACCCCCTGATGGACCCGCACGAGACCGGACCCGCACTCGATGCACTGGTGGCCAGCGGCAAGGTTCGCCACGTCGGTGTCTCGAATTTCCGGCCCTGGGATTGGCAATTGCTCCAATCCGCAATGCGCACCCCGCTGGTGACCAACCAGATCGAACTGTCGCTCGCTGCACACGCGGGTTTCACCAACGGCGACGTGGCCTTTCACCAGCAACACGGGCACACGATGATGGCGTGGTCACCGCTGGGCGGCGGCGCACTCATGCAGGCCGAGCACCCGGCGAACACGTGTCTCACCCGCGTGGCACGCGACCACGGTGTGGACGAGGCCGCTGTCGCCACGGCGTGGCTGTTGGCCCACCCGGCCGGGATCGTGCCGGTGCTCGGCACAAACAACCTGGAACGGATCAAAACACTGAACCAGGCCCTGCAGGTCGAGCTCGACCGTGTGACCTGGTTTGAACTCTACACGGCCGCCCTGGGCCACGAGGTAGCATAGTGTCAAACGCAGAGCCCATCATGCCCAACACCCGAGACCTGCGAAGCGCCTTTTCCCGGTTCGCTACGGGCGTCACGCTGGTCACGGCGAGCAGCCCGACCGGCCCCATCGGTATCACCGTCAACAGCTTTGCCTCGGTGTCACTGGAGCCTGCCCTGGTGTCGTTCAGCCTCGCCAACGACGGTGGGCGCACGGCGTCGTTTCTCTCGGCGGCGCACTATGCGATCCACGTACTGGACGCAGCGCAGCTCGACACCTGCCGCGCTTTCGTGTCATCGATCGACGCCTTCTCGACCTGCGAGAGCACGCCGAACGTACACGGCGTGCCGGTGTTGCACGATGCGCTCGCAACCTTCGAGTGCAAGCGCCACGCAACCTACCCTGGCGGCGATCACACCATCGTGCTGGCCGAAATCGAACGCTACCGTTGGCGCGACGGTGACGCCCTTGGCTTCTTCGGCGGGCAGCTGACGGCCTTCCAGTCGGCGGGCGCACGGTGATCGACCGGGTGCTGCGGCCACTGGCCGCGATCAACGACGCCCTGTTGGCCATCGGGCGCGCACTCGGGGCCATTGCCGTTGCCTTGATGGTGGTCGCGATCCTGGTGCAGGTGGTGTTTCGCTACGGCTTCAACAACGCGCTGCCCTGGCCGGACGAGGCGGCCCGCTTCTGCATGCTCTGGATGACAGGCTTGATGGCGCCCACCGCCTTGCGCAGCGGTGGTTTCGTTGCCATCGATACGATTCAGTCTTTTCTGCCCGCTCTGTTCGGGCGCGCGCTGACGATCGTCATGCTGGCGCTGTCCTTCAGCGTGATTCTCATGGCATTGCAGATCGGCTGGAACGAGGTGACCGGCTTTGGCGGTCTGTTCAAGACGGCCTCGTTGTACCTGCCAACCTCGATCACCTTCGACAGCTGGTACCGCCTGCCGCGGTCCACCATGATGGCATCCCTGGTGGTCGGCTTCTTTCTCATGGCGCTGGTCAACCTCGAGCTGATCCTGCGGGCCCTGACGGGCCGTGAGCCGCACATCGACGACACCGAATTTGCCGGGGGGGCCGAGTGATGCTGATCTGGTTCCTGCCCGTCTTCCTCGTTTTCCTGCTGCTGGGACTCCCGGTCTTCTTCGGCCTGATCGCCGCGCCAGGCCTGTTGTTGTTGCTCGAAGGCCAGACCCGCGACTTCACCCTGCTCTACCGCAATGTCTACAACGGCATGGACAGCTTCCCGCTGATGGCCATCCCGTTCTTCATGCTCGCCGGTGAACTCATGAACCGCGGTGGCATCACCATCCGGCTGGTCGAGTTTTCCCAGGCGCTGATGGGCCACTTGCGCGGCGGGCTGGCACACGTGAACGTGCTGTCCTCCATGCTGTTTGCCGGCCTCTCGGGCAGTGCGGTTGCCGACACCTCGGCGCTCGGCTCGATGCTCATCCCGGCAATGGAGAAGCAGGGTTACACGCGAAAATTCGCTGCCGCGATCACGGCGGCGAGTTCGGTGATCGGTCCGATCATTCCGCCGTCGGGCATCATGATCATCTACGCCTACGTCATGGGCGAGAGCGTTGCAGCCCTCTTTCTGGCCGGCATCGTGCCGGGCCTGCTGGTCGGTGTCGGCCTGATGCTCATGGTCAGCTACCAGGCAGACCGCTACGACTTTCCGGTGGCGACGCGGCGCCACACCTGGCGCGAGCGCGGTCAGGCGAGTCTGAAGGCGTTTTTCCCGCTGATGACACCCGTGATCATCATCGGTGGCATCCTGGGCGGCGTGTTCACGCCGACCGAGGCGGCCGCCGTGGCGGTGGCGTGGGCGCTGCTTGTCGGGCTCTTCGTGATGCGCTCAATGACCTTCGCCGACCTGCCGCAAGTGTTCACCCGCGCGGGCATCACCTCGGCGGTCGTGTTGCTGCTGGTGGGTGCGGCCATGGCCTTCAAGACCGTCGTGAGCCTGAGCCACGCGCCCGAGATCCTCGCCGACTTCATCCTCGGGCTGACGGAAAACCCGCTGCTGCTGCTGCTGTTGATCAACTTGCTGCTGTTCGTCGTCGGCATGTTTCTCGACGCCGGCCCCGCAATCATCATCCTCGGTCCGATCCTCGGCCCGGTGTTCGTCGACCTCGGCGTCCACCCGGTGCACTTCGCGATCATCATGAGCGTGAACCTGACCGTCGGCCTCGCCACACCGCCCATGGGGTTGGTGCTGTTTGTTGCCTCGAGTGTGTCGAAGGAACGCGTGGAAACCATCGCGCGGGCCATTCTGCCGTTCCTCGCCGTGGAGATCCTCGTGATCTTCCTGATCACCTACATACCGGCCTTGTCATTGGCAATACCGCGCTGGACCGGCTTTGTCGAATGATGTGGGGCCGCGATCAGGCAAAACAGCCGCGCAGCGTGCGCTCAGCGAAAGGGGTACATCCAGGTCTTGTAGTCCGCGACCAGTTCCAGCGCCTCGTCTCGCTGCTCGCGCGTGAGTTTGGGTGCCAGCGATTCGAGCGACAGCACGGCATCCGGGTCGCCGCCAATGGCGCTCAGGGTGTACCAGAGGTAGGCCCTGACGAGGTCGGGCGCCGGCATGCCACGGCCGACTTCGTAGTACCAGCCCACGCCGGACTGGGCGCCCGCGTGCCCTTTCATCGCACTGCGCAGGTACCACTCGAACGCCCGCCGGTCGTCGCGTTCGACACCCAGGCCCATCGCGTAGAGGATGCCAATCAACTCTTCGGCGTCGGCGTTGCCCGAATTGGCAGCCGGCCGCAACGCCGTCCGCGCCTCGACAAAGCGGTTCGCTTCCATCAGGTCGCGGGCAATTTCAATGTCGGCCCACACGGTCGATGTCGACAACAACGCCGCGAACGCCCAGCTGTGTTTCATGCCCTGTTGTTCCTCGTGTTCAGCGCCTCGGTGCAGGCGACGACGCTGCCGCCGGCCCCAACGCCAGCCGATTTTCACGCAACCGACCCGGCCGATGTCGAGGTGGGGCAGCTGTTGTTCTTCGACCGCATCCTATCGGGCAATCGAAACATAAGTTGTGCGACCTGTCACCACCCCGGGCTGAACACCAGCGACGGTTTGTCGCTCGGCATCGGCGAGGGCGGTATGGGCCTTGGCCCGGCACGCACACCGGGCAGCGGCGCAGACCGGATCAAGAAGCGCGTGCCACGCAATTCGCAAGCCCTGTTCAACCTCGGTGCTCGCGAGTTGCACACGATGTTCCACGACGGGCGTCTCTCGGAAAGTGACCTCTACGGCAACGGCTTCAACAGCCCGGCCGAGGAGTGGTTGCCCGGCGGCCTCGACAACCTGCTCGCCGCGCAGGCCCTGTTCCCACTGGTCGCGCAGTTCGAAATGGCGGGCAATCTGAAAGAGAACGAAGTCATCGGCGCGGTGCACGACCGCATTGATGCGGCCTGGCCGATCATCGCTGCGCGTGTCGCCGCGATCCCGGCCTATGCCGAGCACTTCATCGAGCACAAGGCCCACATCTCTACGCCCGGCGACATCACAATCGTCGACATCGCCAACGCACTGAGTGCCTTCATTAACGCCACCTGGCAGCGCATCGACACGCCCTTCGACCGCCACCTGCGCGGTGACAGCGACGCGATGAGCCCGGTGCAACTGCGCGGCATGTCGCTGTTCTACGGCAAAGCCAACTGCGCCAGTTGCCACAGCGGCATGTGGCTCAGTGACCAGGAGTTTCATGCACTCGGCCTGCCCGCGTTCGGTCCGGGTCGGACGCGGCGCTTCAACCTGCTCGCGCGCGACCTCGGCCGACTGGCTGAGACCGACGACATCGAAGACGCCTACGCCTTTCGCACGCCGATGTTGCGCAATGTCGCGCTGACCGCGCCATACGGCCACAACGGCGCCTGGCCCACGCTCGACGGCATCATCCGACAGCACCTGGATCCCGCTGGCATGCGGGCCAAATGGACGCGCGACGACGCCAACCTCATCGACGTACCGTGGCTCGCGCCAGTCGATTTCATTATCCAGTCGGATCGGATTGAGATGGCACGCCAGGCAGCGGCCGTGCCCGCGCCAGGGCCCGCGCTCACCGACGACGAGATCGCGTCGCTTGTGGCGTTCATGCACGCCCTGACGGACGACCAAAAAGACCCTGATGCCATTGTGCCGGATGCGGTACCCTCCGGGTTACCCGTGGACCGTATGCAACAGAACCTGACACGGCTGACACTGCCGTGATCGGGTCGCAGCAGGTAGATCACGTTCGCGATGCAGCCTCGGCTGCTGGCAAACCCATGGCTCCCGTCACGGGAACCACACACCTTCACACACCACACGAGGAGGACACCCTATGATGAAGGGTTCACTGAAGACCTTGGCACTCGCGGCCGCGGTCGCGTTGGGCGCAACCGCTGCACAGGCGGCCGACATCACCTTGCGCGCCACCGCAAACTCGAACGAGAACGACGAAGACTACGACGGCCTCGTCGTGTTCAAGAACTACGTCGAAGCGGCGTCCAACGGCGCGATCGAAGTCGAGTTGTTCATCGGCACGCAACTGTGCAGCAACGGCACCGAGTGCCTTCAGGGCATCGCCGACGGCACCATCGACGTGGTCATTCAGACGTCCGGTGGCACCTCGGGCCTGTTCCCGTTCGTCCAGGTACTCGACCTGCCCTACCTGATGGCCGATGACCGCGTCGCGGAGTCTGCGCTCGCCAACGGTTCCGAATTCGTCCAGACCATGCAGAAGATGGTCATGGACGGCTCAGGCGGTGCCATTCGACTGATGACCATCGGCAACACCGGCGGGTGGCGCAACTTTGCCAACACCAAGCGCCGCGTGCAGAACCCGTCGGACATGGACGGTCTGAAGATCCGCACCGTGGTTGCTGACCTGCCCCAGGTGCTGGTTAAGGCGCTCGGCGCAAGCCCGACACCGATCCCCTGGCCCGAGCTGTTCACCAGCTTTCAGACCGGTGTTGTCGAGGGCTCCAAGAACGGCATTACGGACATCATGAACATGAAGTTCCCGGACGCAGGCTTGCAGTACGTGACGCTGGACGGCCACGCGTACATGGGCGCGCTCTGGTTCATGAACAACGAGCGTTTCAGCGGTATGTCCGATGACCTGAAGCAGGTCGTGGTCGACGGTTTCTACCAGCTTCAGCAGGCGACCTTCGCCTCACCGAAGCGCAAGTCGATCCAGGCGTACAGCGACTTCGTCGCCGGTGGCGGTGACCTCTACGTGCCCACACCAGCCGAAAAAGCCGCCTTCAAGGAAGCCGCTGCACCGGTCTACGAGTGGTTCAAGCAGAACGTCGACGGTGGTGAGGCCGCGTTCGACGCGCTGGTGTCCTCGGTGGCGGCCGCAGAGGACTCACTGAGCGCCGTTCGCGCAGCGGACATGCAGTAACAGTCCGTGCCGCCACTCGGGCGGCACGCGCTCTCCCGCCACTCAGGCGGGAGGGCTTCCAAAGAAGCGGACCGGGTCCTGCCAGCCGCTGCCGAAATTGGCGAGGTCGGGGAAGATGTCCTGCAGGTCGGACTCCGACAAGCCAAGCCACCCCCCGAGCGACGCCCCCATCTGGTTGACCGACAACCGCGGTATCACCCGCCCCTTGTCGTCTGCGTCGTCGTCCGCGCCGGTCACGAAGCTCGGCAAACTGCCATAAAGCCTGCCGCCGTCCACGGCGCCGCCCATGACAAGGTAGTGGCCGCCCCACCCGTGGTCGCTGCCGTCACCGTTGACCGAAAGCGTGCGGCCGAAGTCCGAGGCCGTGAAGGTGGTGACCGAATCGCTCAGGCCGAGGGCATCCACGGTGTTCTGAAAATCGGCCAGTGACGTGTCGAGCTCACGCAGCAAGCTGTCCAGGCGCACCCCCTGGTTGTCGTGGGTGTCCCAGCCCCCGAGGCCGACGAAAAAGATCTGCCGGTTCATGCCGAGCGCCTGACGGCTTTGCATGAGTCGGGCGACCATGCGCAGCTGCTTGCCGAGCCGGCTGCTGCTGTCATACGGTGTGGTGATCTCAGTCGCCCCGTCGAGCGCTGCAATCAACTGGTCGGCGCTGTTGATACTGCGCAAGGCGTCCTGCGCGACCTGTTGCTCGATGATGTGCGAATACGGCAAGGACAGAATCTGCGACAGGGCGTTTGCCCGCGCCTCCTGGCTCGCACTCTGGCGGTTCATGAAGGCGATCTGTTCAAGACCGTTGATGCGGTTGACGCTCAGCGGCGTTGTCGAACTGCCCGGCAACCAGTGGTTGCTGCCGAACAACGAGAAGGTCGGCGGCAGCGTCGCCGCGCCGTTGGCCTCCTGGAGCAGATCCGCCATGCGCCCACCCCACCCGCTGTTGACCAGCGAGCTCGGCAAACTGCTCAGGCCCTTCTGCCACTGCTCCTGCTGGTGGTTGTGGGCAAAGAGGTCGGCGGGGATCGCAGTTTCGATGTCGGTATAAGCACTCTTGTTGATCACCGGCTCGATCAGGTTACCCACGTTGCTGACCACAGCCAGTTGCCCGGCGTCGAACAGCGCCTTGGTGCGCGGCATGAATTGGTTGAAGCCGAAGCCGACATCGGTTGTCGGCAACAACAGTGAGCCCTCGGCGACACTCAGCGAGCCGCGGCTCGCGAGGTACTGCTGAAATAGGGCGTCGTCGGTCGGCACGAACATGTTGAACGAGTCGCTGCCGCCGTAGAGGAACACGCAGACCAGCGCTTTGTAGTCGCTCAAACCGACGTAGTCGCCTGTCGCGGCCAAGGCATTGCCGATCAAGCCGAGTTTGCCGTTGACCGCTCCCAGACCGGAGCCCGCCACACTGGCGGCCGCCATCGTCTTGAGGAACCGACGTCGGTTGAGCAAGGCACGGCTCGCTGCCGCCCGCGAATGTCGTTTGAACATCATTTTTGTACCAGGTAGTCCGGCGAGGCCACGATCAACGCGATGGCGTCCTGCACGCGTTCGACCAGCCCGTCCTCGTCGTCCTCAAGCGTGTTGAGATGGTCGAGCAAGATGGTCTCCAACGCATCCGACATGGCACCGCTGAGCAGCAACAAATTCAAGTGGCCCAGCAGCGCATGCGGGTCGCTGGCGAGTGCGATTTCCCGGCTGTAATCGAGGTAGGCCGGGTTGCGCTCCGACGGCGAGCTGTTCTGCAGGTAGTGGCGGTAGATCTGACGGTTCACCCGGCTGGCAGACTTCAAGATGTTGCTGTCGGTGAAGATCTGCATTTCCGGCACGACCAGCCAGTTGTCCTGCGCCGGGCCCTGCGGGCTGTAGCTCGGGCTGAAGAAATTGAACACGGACGGCGATTTGAGCGGTGCCTGACCGGTTTCGCTGTCCATGTCCTGCAGCGTCGGGCTGTAGGTCTCGTACTCACCGTTCTCGCTCCAGTTGCCGGGCGACACGGAGAACGCACGCCAGAGATGTGAGAACCGCAACACCGGCTCGCGCATCTTGCCGAAGTTCGCGACGCCCCCGACGGTGCGCGCTTCGGTGTCCATCAGGATTGCCTTGACCGTCGCCCCGAGGTCACCGCGCACGCCGAAGCCGTTGTCGTTGAACACCGTCGCGACGCGTGCCACGTACTGCGGTGTCGGGTTGCTGGTCACCAGTTGTTTGATCAAGTGCGAGGCAACGAAGGGCCCGACGTTCGCGTGCGCGAAGATGTTGTCGAGTGCGGCTTCGAGGTCGACCCGCGCCGTCTGGCCTTCTGGCAGCACTGTGCCATTGAGCAACGTCTTGGCCCCGGTGTCGTGGTGGTCCTCGAAGGGCTCCATCGGGTTCCGCATGTCTTGATTGGTGAACAGCGGTCGGTTCCAATCGCCCGCGTTGGCGAAGTTCCAACCGGTGAACACCCGGGCAAACGCCTCGATCTGCTCCTGGGTATAGGTCTTACCGACCGCACGCGTGCCGTCGAGGTTCAGGTTGTACAAACCGATCGAGAAGAGCTGCAGCACTTCACGGGCAAAATTCTCGTCGGCCCGCGTGTTGCTCTCGGGGCGGCCCTTGTCGTTCTGCAGCATGCTCAGATAGACACCCATGATTGGGCTAAGCGTGATCTGCTCGAGCAACTCGCGGTAGCTGCCAAAGGCCTCGTTGCGCAAGATGTCGTAGTAGTTGGTCACGCCGTGCTGGGTGTTCGACAAGGTGTACCCGGTGTCGGAAATGACGAGCAACTGGCTGAGCGCGAAGGCCACGCGCTGGCGGAGCTGGTCCTCACCGTCGACCGCGTCTAGCCAGAACTTCTCGTGCCGCGCACTGCGGTTGCTGCCGTTGGAATGCTGCAGGACATAGTCGAGGTGCGGTGGACCCTTGAGCAGAAGCTGGTTGTCGATCCAACCCTCGACGCCCAGCCGACGGACCGCGTCGATGTCCTCAAGTGTCGGCCCAAAACTCGCCTGGGCGAGCAACCGCGCCGCCTCTTCGGCCGTCGCGAGCGAAGCGTGGGCCGTCACGGTGATCGACGCCTGGTCGCTGCGACCCTCGCCATCGGTGACCGTCAGAACCACCTCGTGGGTGCCGGGTGTCTCAAAGGTGTGCACTGCGGTAAGCGCCGTGTCGCCCTCGACCAACTGCTCGTCCGCAAAAGCCCAGCGGTACTGGACGATGCCGATATCGTCACTGGACCCACTGGCGTCAACGTTGAGCGTGAACGGCACGAAACCACTCCCGGCTGAGGCCGTGAACGCGGCGACCGGATCGGGCGGCAGGTCGACAACGGTCGCAAAGGCGCGTTCCGTCCACGCCGACGCACCGGTCACGTTCACCGCGCGCACCCGCCAGAGGTGACCGGACCCTGCGCCATCGGGCGTAGTGACCATCGCCTCGCAGCGTTCGACGGTGCAGACATCAGCAGCCAACATGCCGTCGACCACCGGCTGTGCACCGAGCGCGGCGTCGACGATTTGGAGGTCGTACGACTCCGCATTGGCCGCTGGCGCCCAGGCAAAGGTGGTCAAGGTTGCAGCGGGCAATTCGGCATCCACGGCCGGCGACACGGCACCGGGCGCGTCGGGCGACGGCACGGGTGGCACCACCACGCGGAACGCGCGTTCGCTCGACGGTGAGGTGCCACTCGCGTTGCTGGCCGTCACAGACCAGCCGTAGTCGTCATTGGCCGCCACGTCGAGCGTCACAGGGTATGAACACGTGCCGCCAACACAGGCGTTTGCCGCGGTCAGATTCACAACGCCGCCGATCGGCATGCTCGAGGCATCCATCAACTGGAAGGCATAGGTCGCCGCATCGGCGTCTGCCTGCCAAGTAAAATCCACGGTGGTGTTTTCGTTCAGCTCCGCACCGTCGGCAGGCGACTGCAGGATAGGGGTGCCCGGTGCCGGACCGGACACACTCAACGCGTGCGTTGCCCAATCTGACTCACCGAGGCGGTTTCGAGCCCGAACACGCCAGCTGTGCCCCGCCCCCACCGGCAAGTCGACGGTTTGGGTGTAGCGGCAGAGTGCGTCATCGCAGTACAAGCGGTAACGTAGGTTATTCGAAGTGTCGCTGCTGCTGTCGGAACCGTCGATGATCTCGAGGTCGTAGTACGTGACTTGGCTGTCGGACTGCCAGGTGAATTCCACCTCGGCACCACTGGCTACGGCCCCGCCATCGGCTGGCGATTGCAAGGTGGGCGTGACTGGTGCGGCCGTGCGCTCCGGGATCACATGGAATGTAAAGTCTGACCACGCGCTGCTGCCCGCCGCGTTGTTCGCGCGAACGCCCCAGCTGTGGCCCATACCCACAGGCGTCTCGGTGGTGAAGTACTGATCGCAGCTGAAGGAGCCATCGCACACGTCCGACGCATCGAGCCCTTCGTAGAGCCGCTCGTCGCCCGTCGCGCCATCGACAAATCGCACGTCGTATGATGTCGCGAGGGCCGAACCCTGCCAAAAGAAGGTCTGGAATCTGCCAAACTCGAGTTGCGCATCATCAGCAGGGGACAATAGCTCCGGAGGCATGGGCGCCGGAAAAGACTGCGACAAATATACGTCATCAATTTCTACATCGCCTCTAACAACTATCGCCTCAACAGCTTCAACCGTATTGCCGGGCTGTATTGTCTCGAGATCAGCCTGCAAATCTCGCGAGAATTGCCGCCAAGTGCCATCTGATATAAAAGACCCTAGCCCGTAGTGCAAATATCTTCCAGCACTGTCTGAGAAAGTGCTCTCGTCACGATTATCATAATAAAGAAAACGCCAACCTTCTGGGGTCGTTATACGGAAATAAACACGGAAATCGCCATCAGCCTTTACACTCCAATTTGCAATACGCTGGTGCCTATTATTCCAGCCCTTACCTGGATTTGTATTTCCTAATGTATATGCGTTTAGCAGACCCGAACCCGAAAGCGATACCGCATGGCCACCACTTGAGTCCTCCACTCGCGCTACTGACGCGCCCGATGGATTATTATCCGAAACACGCCAACCATTAACCGTCCCATCTTCCGCGTCACTGTATATAGTTGGCAACGAAGCATCAATCGGCTCAATTGTCACTGATTCTAATGCGCTCAAACCACCATCATCGACCACTTCCAAAAGAAAACGATGCCGGCCTGGCACATTTAAAATTCGATCTATGAAAGTCCAATCTCCTAACAGTTCACCTACCTCGTTGCGCCAATAGGCACGCTCAACAGCACCATCGGGATCAAAGCTAGCCGAGCTATCGAGGCGCATAGGCGCACCTATAGTTGGGCTCCCGTTAAGCACACTAATGATGGCGTGTGGGGCGCGATTTCTCTCACTTAAAACCAAATTTCCAAGCAACAAATTACCGCGAACCAATACCCCATGCACTGCCAGTAAAGCATTATCAGGCTCCGCAACCAACAAATCAGTACTTAAATCACGCGACCAACTATGCCACTCACCATCACGGCTCGCCTCTCCCAAGCCATAATGCACTACCATACCCTCGCTATTTAGCAAATAATTACCAGCAGAGTAATTATATCGCAGGAAGCGGAATCCCTTTATCGTCTCGATTCGAACATAAATTTCATACAGCTCCTTGGTCTGCATAGACCAACTTAGGAAAAAATCACTTCGATTATCCCATCCAGAGGCGGCATTGAGACCACCAACCATAAACGCATTCTTCAAACCATCACCGGTGATGGCAACAACCGAACCACCTGTGAAATTATCTTCAAAAACTACTAAATCAGCACCCTCTGGATTCGAGTCTGATATATTCCAATCGGAATATTCCGTACCATAACTTGACACACTAGCCAGGTCTTCTGACGCAACGTTGAGAGCCTTTTCCGACCAAGCACCACCGCCCGAAGCATTGTGCGCCCTAACGCCCCAACGATAGATTCCTTCAGGCAATGTGACCGCCACTACGTATTTACATTCCTGAAAATCATCACAAACATCCGAAGCAATCAAACCCTCATATAAGACTTCATGACCCGTGGAAATATTAAAAATGCGTAAATCGTAGAAAGTAGCAATAGGCAGCCCACGCCACAAAAAAGTCCGACTATCTCCAGACTCAATTTCCGCATCATCAGCAGGGGACAATAGCTCCGGAGGCATGGGCGCCGGAAAAGACTGCGACAAATATACGTCATCAATTTCTACATCGCCTCTAACAACTATCGCCTCAACAGCTTCAACCGT
>JBCCUP010000101.1 GCA_039196715.1 Pseudomonadota bacterium | reverse complement strand
TTAACCGTCCCATCTTCCGCGTCACTGTATATAGTTGGCAACGAAGCATGAGCTGCCATTGATAAAAGCAACACAAAAACGCTCAAGACTTGTTTCGCAAAAAACATCCCGATTTCGCTCTTCAAAATTTCAGCTTCCGATGGCATTGAGAATTGCTCACTGGCGCTTGCATAGTATCAATGGAAATTGACCAAACACGCATTCAATCTGAATAAAATTCAGTGCAGCTACCAGGCCTAAAGACTAAAACAAATCACGTTACTAAAGAAGCAAATCACATCGGCTCGAAAGGGTAACCTTGATCAGCCTTCCCGATCCACAAAAAAACGAGGAAAAGTGGAGAATAGTGCAACAAATCTCGGAATTCTGTGCTCTGTAATGCTCATTGTTTCAAATACGATACGGACTGGATGTCTCGACGTTGGTACCGCGAATTCAAGTACGCCTATTCTGCACAAACACTGCGCTTACGGATTTCCCCTGCCGGATTAACATCCCCAATATTACTGCTGCACGAGGTACTGCGGCGACAACATGATCAGTGCGATGGCATCCTGCACCCGCTTCAGGCGCCCCTCGTGCGAGTCTTCGATGGCGTCGAGGTGGTTCAGAAGGATGTTGCGCAGCGGTGTGCTCATACGACGGTTGAGCAACACCAGGTCTAGGTGCGACAACAAGGCCGCCGGGTCGGCTGCCAGTGCCAGTTCGCGCGTGTAGTCGAGGTAGGCCGGCAGGCGGTCGGTTGGCACCTCGGTCTGGCGGAAATGGCGGTAGATCTGGTTGTTGGCCCGGCTGGCGGTGTTGAGGATGTTGCCATCCGTGAAGATCTGCATCTCCGGCACCACCAGACCGGCATGTTGCGCAGGCCCGGACGGTGCGTAATTCGGGCTGAAGAAATTGAACACACTCGGCGACAACAACGGCGCCTGTCCAGTGAGGCTGTCGATGTCTTCGAGCTGCGGACTGAAGGTGCCGTACTCACCGTGATCGCTCCCCTCCCCCGGGCTCACCGAAAACGCGCGCCACAGGTGCGTCAGGCGCAACAGCGGTTCGCGCAGCTTGCCGAACCGCGGGTCAACGGGGAGCTGGCGTGCCTCGGGGTCCATCAACACGGCTTTGACCGTGGCACCCAGGTCACCGCGCACCCCGTTGCCGTTGTCGTCAAAGCGTGCCGCCACCCGTTCGACGTACGCGGGCGTCGGGTTACTGGTCACCAGCTGCTTGATCAGGTGGGTCGAGATGAAGGGACCGACATTGGGGTGCTCGAACAGGTTGTCCAGGGCCATCTCGAGGTCGCGGCGCGCCGACTGACCGGCTGGCAGCACCGTGCCACGCAGCAGCGTCTTGGTGCCGGTGTCGTGGTGCGACTCGAAGGGCTCCATCGGGCTCAGCATGTCCTGACCGGTGAACAGCGGCCGATTCCAGTTCCCCGCGTTGCTGTAGTTCCAGCCGGTGAACACCCGCGCAAAGGCTTCGACATCGGCCTGCGTGTAGGCGTTGCCACCGGCGCGCGTCCCGTCCGGGTTCAGGGTGTAGAGCCCGATGGAAAAGAGCTGCATCACCTCGCGCGCGAAGTTCTCGTCCGCGCGGGTGTTGCTCTCCGGCCGGCTGCGGTCGTTCTGCAGCATGCTCAGGTAGAGCCCCATGATCGGACTCAGGGTGACCTGCTCGAGCAGCTCACGGTAGTTGCCGAACGCGTTCTCGCGCAGGATGTCGTAGTACCGCGTCACGCCGTACTGGGTGTTCGACAGCGTGTAGCCCTGGTCCGAGATGACAAACAATTGGCTCAGGGCGAACGCCACGCGCTGGCGCAGTTGGTCCTGGCCGTCAACAGCGTCCTGCCACCAGATCTCGTGGCGCGCGCTGCGGTTGCTGCCGTTGGAGTACTGCCGAACGTAATCGAGGTGAGCTGAGCCCTGCAGCGTGAGCTGCCAATCGATCCAGCCCTCGATGCCGAGCCGCTCGACCGTGTCGATGTCGCGCAACGTCGGCCCGAAGGTCGCCTGGTTCAGCAGGCGAACAGCCTGCGCATCGGGCGCGCTGGCGCGTTCGTCGGGGTCGGCGATCACGGGGCCGGGGTCGCTCGACCCGTTGCAACCCGCCAGCAGCAGGGCAACCAGACACACTGCAGGCGTCGACCGGGCAACGCACACCAGAGAGCCGACGAGGGATCGAGCGATCGACATCATGGGGTATCCCGTCCTCCTGCGTGAACCGCGGCCTCGACCGGACCGAGACGCGGCACCCTAGCGCACCGCGTGCATCCACGGTCGAACATCGGCCGCGTGCCCGCCGGTCTCGCGCGTCAAACTGCGCGGACTGTACGGGGACTGAATCGCGCGCGGTTGACTGTATCAGTAGCCGAGCGCGCACCCGTCCTTGCGCGGGTCCGAGCCACCGCACAGCGTGCCCTGCTCCCAGTCGATCGCAATCGCCTGCGAGCCCCCGACAGGCACCGACGGCGTCACCAGGCGGTGTCCTCGTGCAACCAGGCCGTCGCGCAAGGCCTGGTCAACTGTCGATTCGATCTCGACCTCACCGGTGTCCGGGTCAACCATGAACCGCGGCAGGTCCATCGCCGATTGGGGGTTGCAGCCGTAGTCGTACATCCGGGTCAGGAACTGCATGTGCCCGAACGCCTGATAATGCCCGCCCATGACACCGTAGGACATGACGACTTTGTCACCTTCGCTGACCATCCCGGGGATGATCGTGTGCATCGGCCGCTTGTTCGGGGCCAACGCGTTCGGGTGCGTGGGGTCCATCGAGAAGCCGAAACCGCGGTTTTGCAGCACAACGCCGCTCTGCGGCGCGGTCAGGCCGCTGCCGAAGCCGTAGAACAGCGTGTTGATCAGGCTGCAGACGTTGCGGTCTTTGTCGACCACGGTCAGGTAGACGGTGTTCGGGTGCGAACCGATACCGACGTCGAGGCCCTGCTCGCGCGCCCTTTCGGGATCGATCTGCGCCCGCAGCGCGTCGGCGTAGTCGGCCGAGAGAATCTCCTCGACGGGCACCGCGCTGTGATCCGGGTCGGCGAGGAAGGTGTTGCGCGCGGTGTAGGCGAGTCGACAGGCCTCGATCTCCCGGTGGACCCGCTCGGGGGACAGGGGGCTGTCGTAGGTGTCGATCTCACTGATCATGTTGAGCAGCAGCAGCGCGATCACGCCCTGACCGTTGGGCGGGCACTGGTGGACCCGCCTGCCCCGGAAGGTCGAGGAAATCGGTGTCACGAACTGGCCCGTGTACGCTTCGAAATCGGCGCGCGTGTGCAGACCACCCTTCTCGTTGAGGTAGCTGACGATGTCGGCGGCGATGTCGGCGCGGTAGAACGCATCCGCACCGCCGTCCGCGATGGCGTGCAAGGACGCGGCGAGTTGCGGCTGTTTCAGCAACTCGCCGGCTTTGGGGAGCCGTCCGCCGGGCAGAAAAACCGCAGCCGTCGACGGCTCGGCGGCCAGCACCGACTCGACGCCGGCAAAGTCGAAAGCGGTGCGCGCCCCGAGCGCAAAACCGTCCCCCGCATACCCGATCGCCGGTTGCAGCAACTCGGCCATCGGCACAGAGCCGTGGCGCGCGTGCAGTTGGAACCACGCGTCGACCGCCCCGGGGACGGTGACGCTGTGCGCCGTGTGCTTGTCGAGCTCGGTCACGCCAAGCGCGTTCAACGCGGCCACGCTGGCCGCTGCAGGCGCGGTGCCCGAGCCGTTGAAGGCGGTCAGTTGCGACACTGAGCCACCCGGCGCGTACAGGCAAAAGCAGTCGCCGCCAATGCCCGTGGACCCCGGTTCAACGACACACTGCACCGCCACTGCCGCCAACGCGGCGTCCATGGCGTTGCCACCGTTGCGCAGCACCTCGAGGGCCGTGTGGGTCGCCAGTGGCTGGGAGGTGGCGGCCATGCCCTGGCCGCTGTACGCCGGGGAGCGGCCGGGTTGGTGGAAATCGCGCATACGAGAGTCCGAGAAGGTCAGAGACAGGGCGTGGCTCGAGGCCACTCCCCAGTGTATCGCTTATCACGAGTCACTCTAAGCCCCGGCGCGAAACCGACAGGGCACCCGGCTGCGCCGAGCCGGCAGCCGGGTGCTGCCGGCGCAACGCACGGCGACGCAGCACGATCACGCCGCCGTCGCCGTGCACGCCGTTCCTCAGTCGGGCAGCGACGTCCGGCGCAGGTAGGGAAACACCGTCTCGTAGTCGCCGAACTTGGCCGTGGCGTCTTCGTTGCTCACGGTCGGCGGGATGATGACGTCTTCACCGACTGTCCAGTTGGCCGGGGTGGCCACACCGTGAGAGGCGGTCGTCTGGAGTGCGTCGAGTGCGCGCAGGATCTCGGCAAAGTTGCGACCCACGGTCATCGGGTAGGTCATGCTGAGTTTCAGTTGCTTGTCGGGCCCGACAATGAACACGGACCGCACGGTCGCGCTGTCAGCCGGCGTGCGACCGTCAGGCAGGTAAGCCTCGGCGGGCAACATGTCGAACGCCTTCGACATCGCGAGGTCGCTGTCGGCCACGATCGGGAAACCGGCGGGTGTCTGGGCAAAGGACTCGATGTCGGCTTTCCAGCGCGTGTGTTCCTCGACGCCGTCGACCGACACGCCCAGCACCTTTGTGCCCCGCGCGTCCCACTCGGCGCTGAGCTGTGCCACCGCGCCGAACTCGGTCGTGCAGACCGGCGTGAAGTCCTTGGGGTGCGAGAAAATGATCGCCCAGCTGTCGCCGATCCACTCGTGCAGGTCGAAGCTGCCCTGGTCAGTGGTGACGGTCAGGTTGGGGATGGTGTCGTTGATGCGCAGTGCCATGGCGGTGTCCACGTGGGTTGGTGACGGGCGAAGCGCCCCTGTTGTCCTGTCACGGTAAGGCCTTACACAGCAAAATCAAGTCGGGTGCGAACAGACCCCGGACGGATTCGCGCGGCCGTCATCAACGGTACCCGCCGTACCGAACACAGCGCTCTGCTCGCGTCGTCACGACGCTCTCACGACAGATAAAGTCCAACGCGTTGCCCCCCGTCGCGCGTTGAACAGGTTGAATGGCGCAGTTCCCCACGGCCGCCGGAGTCGACCGCATGAAAACCCACGCGCAAGCCGTTGTCATTGGTGGCGGCCTCGTTGGCTGCAGTGTGTTGTACCACCTGACCAAGCTCGGCTGGACCGACGTCATGCTGCTCGAACGCGACGAGCTGACCTCGGGCAGCACCTGGCACGCCGCGGCCAACCTCCACGGTCTGCACGACAACAACAACATCTCCAAGCTGCAGTACTACACCATGCAGCTCTACAAGGAGCTCGAGGCGGAAACCGGCCAGGGCTGCGGCGTGTTCCAGCCCGGCAGCCTCTACCTCGCGCAGACTGTCGACCGCGAGCACCAGCTGCGCATCCAGGCCGCCAAAGCCAAGACATTCGGGGTCGACTTCTACGAACTCTCTGTCTCCGAAGCCCAGGCGCTCCACCCGCTGGTCGACTTTGACGGCATCCGCTGCATCATGTTCGAAGCCGACGGCGGCAACGTCGATCCGTCGGGTGTGACCCACGCCTACGCCGCCGGTGCCCGCGCGAACGGCGCCGAGATTCACCGTTTCACGCCAGCACTCGAAACCAACCCGCGGCCGGACGGCACCTGGGATGTCGTCACGCCCAAGGGCACCATCCACGCCGAAGTGGTGGTCAACTGCGGCGGCCTCTGGGGCCGTGAAGTCGCCAAACTCGCCGGTTTCGAGTTGCCGTTGATGACCATGGAACACCAGTACTACGTCACCGAAGCCATGCCTGAGATCGAGGCGCTCGGGCGCCGTTTGCCCTCGGTTGCCGACCGTGACGCCGAGTACTACCTGCGGCAGGAAGGTAACGGCCTGCTTGTGGGCGCCTACGAAAAAGACGGGCGTTTCTGGGCCGAAAGCGGCACGCCGCTCGACTTTGGCCACGAGCTGCTGCCCGATGACCTCGAGCGCATCGGCGACAACGTCATGCGCGCGTGCGAACGCATTCCGGCCCTCGGCGAAGCGGGTGTCAAGCGTGTCATCAACGGGCCGATGATCTGGTCACCGGACTCCGCCGCACTGCTCGGGCCGGTGCCGGAGTTGACAAACTACTACTGCTGCAACGGCATCATCCCGGGCTTCAGCCAATCCGGCGGACTCGGCTTGTCGCTCGCCCAGTGGATCGTCGAGGGCGAGCCCGAGCTCGACATGTTCCCCTGGGACATCGCGCGGTACGGCAGTTGGGCGGACAAGGCGTTCACCAAAGCGCGCGCCTTCGACAGCTACACCCACCGCTTCAAGATTCATTTCCCGTACGAGGAGCGCGATGCCGGTCGACCCGCCCGCAAGCGCCCGGCCTACGAAAAGCAAAAAGCCATGGGTGCGGTCTTCGGCCTCAACTACGGCTGGGAACACCCGCTGTGGTTCGCCGGCGAGGGCGTCGACGGCAGTGAAGACTACGGTTTCGAGCGCCAGGCCTGGTTTGATCCGGTCGGCGAGGAGTGCAAGGCATTGCGCAACGGCGTCGGCATCCTCGACGTCTCGAATTTCGCCAAATACGAGCTCACCGGTCCGGGCTGCGGCGCCTGGCTCGACCGCGTCGTCGCCAACAAAGTGCCCACCGAGGACGGTCGCACCTGCCTCGCACCGCTGCTGGGCGTGCGTGGCGGCATTGCCGGCGACTTCACGGTCACGAAGATGGCCGACGACCACTACATGGTGTTCGGTTCCGGCATGGCAGAGCGCTACCACAAGCGCTTCTTCGACAGCGTGCCCAAGCCCGACGGGGTCCGGTTCGAGAGCCTGACCGACGCCTGGGCCGGCATGGCGATCGCCGGTCCCAAGTCCCGTGCGGTGCTGCAAACGCTGACCAACACCGACCTTTCCAACGACGCTTTCCGTTTCATGCGCTCACGCCGCATGACCGTCGCCGGCATCGACACGGTCGCGCTTCGTGTGTCGTTCACCGGCGAGTTGGGGTGGGAGCTGTATTGCGAGGAAGCCGATCAGCTCGCCCTGCTCAACGCGCTGCTGGACGCCGGTGCGAGCGAGAACATTCGGCTCTGCGGCGGCCGCGCGCTGTTGTCCCTGCGCATCGAAAAGGGCTACGGCAGTTGGGGCCGCGAGTACTCGCCGGAGTACTGGCCGCAGGAAGTCGGTCTCGATCGCCTGATCAAGACCGACAAACCCGAGTTCCTCGGCCGCGAGGCCTACCTTGCGCTGGCAGACAAGCCGCCGCGAGAAAAGCTCGTCATGGTCTCGATCCCGGACGTCGACAACGACGCGGTGGGCGGCGAGCCGATATTCGCCACCGACGGTACGCCGATCGGTCGGGTGAGCTCGGCGAGCTACGGTCACACGGTGGGCGCGTCGCTTGCCCTCGCCTTCGTCACACCCGGACATGCCGAGGCTGGCACGCCGGTGGATGTTGCCATCCTCGGCATCAGCACGCGCGGCATCGTGCTCGAGGAGCCGCCCTTCGATCCCAAAGGCACGCACCTGCGCAGCTAGCGGCGCTGTCTGCCGGCCCGTCGTGGCACACCGCCGCAACGGGCCTCGCGTGGCCCAACGCAGCCGAGGGCCGCGCGGACCGACTTGCTACACTCGGCGCATGTCAGAGCCGATCCGCCTTCAGACGACGTCCGCCGAGGTCGTTGTGACGCCCGCCCTGGGGGCCGCTGTCGCGCACTACGCGCTGGCGGACGGCACCCCGGTCTTCAGACCCTCACCGGCGTCTGTCCGATCACCGTTCGACCTCGCGTGCAACCTCATGGTGCCCTGGTGCAACCGGGTCTCGGCAGGCGGCTTCTCGCACGGCGGCCGGTTTCACCCGCTCGAACCGAACCTGCCTGACCAGGCCTTGCCGCTCCACGGCAACGGCTTTCAACGCGACTGGCAGGTCGTTGACCGGACGCCCACCCTCGCCGAGTTCGAACTGATCAGCCGGGGCCCGGGGCCGTTTCACTACGAGGCGCGCGTGCGCTACGCGCTGCACGGGGCCGCGCTCACGGTCGACCTCGGCGTGTGGCACTGGGGCGAGACGCCCCTGCCCTACGGACTCGGCCTGCACCCCTGGTTCGAGAAAACGGCTGACACCACGCTGCAGTTCGCGGCCGACGCCGTCATCACCACGGACGCCGCCCTGTTGCCCGTTGGACGTCAGGCCCTCGGCGCGGTGCCGGACTGGTCTTTTTCGGGGCCGAACGGCTTGCCCGTGCACGGCATCGACAACGCCTTCTCCGGCTGGCCGGGGCTCGCCCGTCTGCGCTGGCCATCGCGAAACCTGTTGCTCACCGTTGAAAGCGCTGCACCGCTGCGCTGCTGCCACGTCTTCACGCCGGGCGCGGGCGCGAACTTCTTCTGCTTCGAACCGACCACCCACCTGCCGAATGCGCACAATTGGGACGGCGCAGCACCCGACGGCCTGACCGAACTCGCGCAGGGCGATGGGCTGGAGACCCGCACGGTGTTCACGCCGGGTCCGCTGGCCTGAACGCCCGACCGCGAACCACTGTCGTGCGGGCTCAGTGGTCGTCCGGCAGGCCGCGCACGGCGCGGTACTGCCGCACCGCCTGCTCTAGCGCGGTGAGTTCGGGGTCTTCCAGGCCGACCTTTGCCAGCCCCGCGACGGTGCTGTAGAGGTACTCGCGGCTGGTGCCAATGGTGCCTTCGGCGACCGCGATGCACTCCACCAGTTTCTGCGGCAGCACCTCGCAGCAGTAGCGTTCGTGCTGGGGGTTGGCCAGAAAGACGACGCAGCGGATGGCCTGGCCGTCCGCCGTGGTGGCGGGTAACACCGCAGCCCGGTAGGACCCGCTGATCATCTCCCGACGCCAGACGCAGGTCAGCTCCCACTCGACTTTGTCGGCAGGCACGTGAAAGGCGACGCCGTCGCAGCGCTCACCCGGTGCGAGGGCCAGGTAGAAGCCGGGTGCGTCGGCGCTGCCGCGGCCCGATTTGTCCCAGAGGCAGTAGCGGCGGGTCAGTCCCGTGAGCGTCGTCGGTTCACGGCGGTCGAAGTCGATGCAGGGATTCCAGATCAACGAGCCATAGCCGAAGATCCAAATGTCCTCGCCGTCGATCTCGTCGACGATGGCTTGACGCGAGGCGTCGAAGACGTCGTCGGCCAGCAGCGGGTAATCCGGGAAGTTGCGGCGGATGCGTTCCCGCAGGCGGTCGTGTTCCAGGTCCTCTCGGGTCAGCGACATGCGCCGTGCATCCTGATGCGGTGTTGGGGGACAGCCTCAAGTGTGCCCGAGCGCTGTCACCGGTGCCACCCGCCGGTGGTCGCTCAGTCGCGCCAGCCGACCACGCAGCGGGTGTCGCGTATGGTTGGCAACAAGGGGTAGTCGGGTGTGACGATGCGTACGGCAACCGCCATGTCCACGGGCAGAATGTCGCCGATGCGTCTGTCAATCTGTTGCCGGACGTGGTCGATGCGCGACGGCGGGTCGACAACCAGGAAAAACGCAAGGCTCGCGGGCATCGCGAGACCGAGCTCCTTGACCTCGGGCAGATAGGCCTCGCGCACCGGCTGGATGTCCGCAACCAGCTTCGAGAGCTGCGAGATCAGAATGCCCGGCACACGTTGCGTTGGCTTGCCAAACAACAGGTGCCGGTCGATGTGTTCGTGCGTGTCGGGAGTCATCAGGCTCGCCATCGGTGCGCGTCGCCTTTGAACATAGCAGTTCGCCGGCCGGGCGTCGGGCCTCAGCAGCCCAACTGCTCGGCCAGCGCCGTGATCGACACGGCCTCGCGCGTGCCGGTCGGTCGGGCGGCACGCGAGAGCACGCGGTCGGGGCCGAATTCGTCCGGACGGTCCACGTAGGCCGTTTGCAGGCCGAGCGCACTGGCCGCGTCGAGGTCCTCCGGGTGGCACGCCACCATCATGACCGACGACGGCTCGACGTCGAACACACTGGCCACCCCGAGGTAGGTCGCCGGATCCGGTTTGTAGGCGCCAAAGACTTCGGCCGACAACACGCAATCCCAATGCAGCCCGGCGGCTTTGGCCATGTGCGTCAGCAGCGCGAGGTTGCCGTTCGACAAGGGACAGACCGTAAACCGCGTGGCGAGGCGATGAATGCCGTCGACCGCGTCAGGCCACGGCGGGAGTCGGTGCCAGGCGAGGGTGAGCTCGTCACGCGTGCCATCGTCGATGTCATCCCGCCCGCGCTCGGCGAGCACCGCGTCGAGAATGCGCCGGTGCAGGACATCGAGTTTGAGCCATTCCCCACTGTCCACCGAGCGCATGGCGGGTTGGTAGCCGGCGCGCCAGGCGAGGGCGATGTCTGCACCGTCGAGGCCGCAGTCGAGCGCTTCGACTGCATCGCGGATGCCCGAGTACCAGTCCACCACAGTCCCGAACACATCGAACGCGAGCACCGTCGCTGCTTTCATCCCCGACTCCCGATCCGGTTTCGCGACATGCTGCCACGCCGACGGCTTCTGTGCCACGTTCCGGATCGGTACACTGTCGGCCTTGCCTCGGAGCCCCCACAATGCCACTCAGCCACGGTTACAGTCACCTCGCCATGCCCGGCCCAACGGTCATACCGGATCGTGTATTGCAAGCCATGCACCGCCCCTCACCCGACATCTACAGCGGGGACCTGGTTGAGTCGTCCGACGCGTTGTACGCCGACCTCTCGCGGGTCGCACAGACTGTTCACGACGCGGTCATCTTCATCGGCAACGGACACGCGAGCTGGGAGGGCGCACTTGCAAATACCGTGTCCGCTGGGGACACCGTGCTCGCGCTCTACACCGGCCGGTTCGGGCGAGGCTGGGCACTGATGGCCGAGGCGCTCGGCGTCAACGTCGAGTCACTCGACTTCGGTACCGAAGCACCGGTCGACCCGCAGCGTGTCGAGGACGCGCTGCGCGCGGACACATTGCACCGGATCGCCGCCGTGATCACGGTGCAAACCGACACGTCCACGTCGGTTCGCAACGACATTCAGAACCTGCGCGCGGCCATCGACGCCAGCGGGCACCCCGCCCTGTTGATGGTCGACTGCATTGCGTCGCTCGGGTGCGAGCCCTACCACATGGACGCCTGGGGCGTGGACGTCACCGTTGCAGCGTGCCAGAAGGGCCTGATGACACCACCCGGACTCGCGTTCAACTTCGTCGGTCCAAAAGCCCGAGAACGCCGGCAGACACTCGACCGCGTCAGCAGCTACTGGGATTGGACACCCCGACTCGAAGGTGGGCACTACTACCAGAAATTCTGCGGTACGCCGCCAACTCACCACCTGTTCGGGCTGCGCGAGGCGCTGACCATGCTGCACGAAGAAGGTCTCGAGGCCGTGTGGCAGCGCCATACCGCCTGCGCTCGCGCGGTCTGGGCAGCAGCGGACGCGTGGTCGGCGGACGGCCCGCTGCGCCTGCACCTCGCTGAGGCTGAACACCGCTCAACCGCGGTAACGACACTCGTCGCCGGTGCCGGCAACGGCCCACGGATCCGCAACTGGTGCATCGAGCAGGTCGGCGTGACACTCGGCTTCGGCTTGCCGCTCGGCGAAGTGGCCTCGGAACGGCCCGACCACCTCTTTCGAATCGGTCATATGGGCCACATCACACCGACCGGTTTGCTCGGCAGCCTCGGCAGCATCGAGGCTGCGCTGTGCGCACTCGACATCCGCCACGGCGATGGCGCGCTCGCGGCCGCGGCCGCGGCGGTGGCAAACGCCTGTCGCAATTGAATCAATCCGACGGGCTCGCTAGGCTGACGGATCACGTTCTCTCGAAACGGCTTTCACAGGAGTGGTTGGTATGTGGAAAGAATTCACTGAACTGAACAACGTCGGCACACACGAGAGCGGCCTGCGACTCGGCGCGGGCGCCGTGGCGCTGTTGTGGGGTCTCACCGGCGGCGGCTTCCTGATCACCGTCCTAGGCGCCGTCGGCGCAGTGACCGGCTACTACCGTTCCTGTCAGCTCTACAAAGTGCTCGGTCGCAACACCAACACCGACGCCGCCTGAGCACGCACCCGGCGGTAGACGCGTCGATCCGTCCGCGTGGCTGAAGGAGCACGCCTGGCATCCGTGTCAACGGTAACCCCGTCTCGTGGGTTCGACACCGGGCACTGCCCGGTGGACGTCGCTCCGCGACGCCCCGACAGGGTGAGGCATCGCCCGAGCGATGCCGAATCCATCCCGAACGGGCTGACTGCACTGCGCATCGCAAAACTGCTTTGAGGCGTGGTTGGCTGAGCCAGAAGCACAACAGGCACGCCGATCCGTCCAAACGGCCAAAGGAGCACGCCTGGAAAGCGTGTATACGGTAACCCCGTATCGAGGGTTCGACGCCGGGCACCGCCCGGCGGACTTCGCACCGCGACGCCCCGCAGGGGTGAGGCATCGCCCAAGCGATGCCGAATCCATCCCGAACGGGCCGGCTGCACTGCGCACCGTAAAACCGCTATAATGCTCAGTCTGCTCAGCCAGAAGCACAGCAGACGCGGAGTGCTGACCGAGCGGCTGAAGGAGCACGCCTGGAAAGCGTGTATGCGGTCACCCCGTCTCGTGGGTTCGACGCCGGGCACCGCCCGGCGGACGTCGCACCGCGACACCCCGCAGGGGTGAGGCATCGCCCAAAGCGATGCCGAATACATCCCGAACGGGCTGGCTGCACTGCGCATCGCAAAACCGCTATAATGCTCGGTCTGCTCAGCCAGAAGCACAGCAGACGCGGAGAGGTGTCCGAGTGGCTGAAGGAGCACGCCTGGAAAGCGTGTATACGGTAACCCCGTATCGAGGGTTCGAATCCCTCTCTCTCCGCCAACCTTCACAAAAGCACGTACCTCCCCGACGCCCCGAGCCGAATCGGTGCGCTGCCGCGTCATGAGAGAGGGTTCGAACCCGACAATTGGGTTCGACCAGGAGCACCGCTCCTGGGACGGCGAAGCCGCCCCGCAGGGGTGAGGTATCGCCTCAAGCGATACCGAATCCATCCCTCTCTCTCCGCCAACCCATCAACTACGCGCCAAAGGGTCAGCCTTCACCGCGCTACCCGACACCTCCGAACTTTCACGACAGAGGGTTCGAACCCGAAAACAGGGTTCGACCAGGAGCACTGCTCCTGGGACGGCGAAGCCGCCCCGAAGGGGCGAACATCCGCCCCAGCGGATGTGAGTCAATCCCTCTCTCTCCGCCAACCTTCACAAAAGCACGTACCTCCCCGACGCCCCGAGCCGAATCGGTGCGCAGCCGCGTCATGAGAGCCGGTTCGAACCCGACAATTGGGTTCGACCAGGAGCACCGCTCCTGGGACGGCGAAGCCGCCCCGCAGGGGTGAGGTATCGCCTCA
>JBCCUP010000100.1 GCA_039196715.1 Pseudomonadota bacterium | reverse complement strand
TCTATCGGCTGAACACGAGTGTGCTGGAAGGTGTGAACAACCGCATCAAGGTCATCAAACGGATGGGCTACGGCTACCGGGACACTGAGTACTTCTTCCTGAAGATCAAAGACGCGTTTCCCGGTAAAGCGCGATGAACCTAAAAAAAGGGCGGCCCGAGGGCCGCCCTGTGTCGTGCCGGACGCCGGACGGTGTCAGGCGGCCGACTGGTCGCCGCCTTTTCGCGCGGCGTCGTCAAGCGCTTTCGCCTGACCGATCCAGTCGTCCCGCTCGAGGCGCACCCGCACGCCGGAGATGCGCTCTTCGAGCCAGGCGATGTCGCTGTCGCTCAGTTCGACGAGCTGGTTGTACTGGTAGATGCCCAGTTCGTTCAACTCGCCCTCGAGTTTCGGACCGATGCCGACAACCGCTTTCAGGTCGTCGACGTGGTCCGGCCGCGTGTTGAAGACGGCCGGCTGAGATCCGCCGTTGTAGAACACCATGTTCGGCACGTCGGGGCGCACCACGGCCTTGCCCGCACGCACCCTGAACTTGATGTCCGACACCTCCGGGATTTCCGGCAGGCTCTCGGCCTTGTTGCGCTCGGCCTCGAGCATGGCTTCGAGTTCGACGATGCGGGCCAGCAGGTTCTGGCCGGCCTTGCGACGCTCTTCCGCCAACATCGCTTCGAGTCGGCGGATGCGCTCGCGCAGCTGGGCGTCGTTCTCGCCCAGTGCGTCGAGGTCGTCGCGCAGTGCGTCGATCTGGTTCTCGAGTGCCGTGTTCTGCGACGCCAGTGCCGCGAGCTCGGTTTCGGCGCTCTCGAGCTTGATCAACAGTGCCTGCTTGTCGGCCATCAGGCCATCGCGCAGGGCCTCGGCCTCCGAGAGATCGCGCTCGAGCGCCTCGTGCCGCTGCAGGGCGAGCTTGTGGTCCGTGGTGCGGGCTTGCAACGCGTCGCGCAGGTCGCGGATTTCGCGCTCGAGCTCGGCCTGGATGTCCGCACCGGCCGCAATCTGCGCTGCCGCCTCGGCGTTCTCGGCCGCCGCTTTCTCGATCACCCGCTCCATTTCGCGCACCTTGTCGGTGTTGGCGTTGACGGCGTCGTTCAGCGCGCTGTTTTCCTTTGCCAGGTTGTCCCTGTCGCGCTGCAGGGCATCAGCCTGTTGCGTGGCCGCGTCGAGGTCGCGTTGACGCTGCTTGGCCTCGGCTTCGGCGGCGTCCAGCGCGCGCTGGCGCCGTTCCGCCTCGGCCTGCGCGGCGTCGAGCGCCTGCTGACGTTGGCTGGCCTCGGCGTGCGCGGCATCGAGCTCACGCTGACGTTGCTTGCCTTCGGCCTGCGCCATCTCGGCGGCGCGCTCGGCACCGTTGGCCCGCTTCTCGTGGCCCGCGCTCTCGGCAGCAGCCCGGTCGTGCGCCTGCTGCAACGCCGCGATCTGCCGTTGGGCGTCTTCGACCGCTGCGTGCTGCTGCGCCGCGTCCTGCTCGGCACGATCAGCCCGGCGCTGCGCGTCGTTCAACGCCTGCTGCACCCGCGCGATTTCCTGGTTCGCGGAGTCGTTGCTGCGCTGGCTTTCGTGCAGGGCAGCCTGGTGTTGGGTGGCGTCGCGCTCGGCCTTGTCCGCGCGGCGCGCCACGTCGGCGTTGGCGTCGCGCTGTCGTCCGAGCTCGTCCTCGGCGCGTTCGGCCCGGCGCATGGCCGCGTCGAGCGCATCACGCAATTCACCCTGCGTCTGATCGGCGGTCTCGGCTGCATCCCGCGCGCGGTTCAGTTCCGCGTCGCGGCGTTCAACTTCCCGTGCCGTGTTGGCAAGCGCATCACCGCGCTCGGCCAACTGCCGTTCGACATCCTGGGCCCGCTGCTGCGCGGCCCCGAGGGCATCGCGTTGCCGCGCGAGTTCGTCGTCCCGCTTGGCGAGGTCCTGCGTTGCGGTCGTGAGTGCGTCACCGCGTTCGGCGAGCTGACGCTCCAGGTCGGCAGCACGCTGTTGTGCAGCGTTCAGGGCGTCCTGGTGTCGCGCGAGCGCGTCTTCGGTGCGGCCTTTGTCCGCACGCGTCTGGTCGAGTGAGGTGCGCGTGTCCGCCGCTGTCGCTTCAGCCTGGTCTGCGCGCCTGAGGGCGTCGTCGAGTGCGTCCCTGAGGTCGGACGAGCGCTGCTCCGCCTGTTCCGCGCGGCGCCGCTCGGCATCGAGTTCGCCCCGCGCGCCGGTCAATTCACGGTCGAGGCCGCGCGAGGTTGCCTCCTGCTGCTCGACAGCCTTCTCCAGTGCCGCCGCACGCTCGGACGCGGCCTCACGGGTGTCGGCCAGGTTCTGCTTGAGGTTGGCGATTTCGGTCGCGGCCACCCGGGCATCGGAGTCCTGGTCGGCGATCTTGCGCGCCGCTTCGGCCGATTGTTCGGCGTGCACACGCAACGCATCTTCAAGGCGTTCACCCAGCGACTTCAGCTCGCCTTCGAGCGACTGGCGCTTGCGCTCCAGGGCTTCGTTTGCGCGCCGTGCGCCGGCCACCTGCTCGCGCAGGTCCGCCAGCGCGTCTTCCAGTTTGCTGCGCTCGTCCTCGCTGGCACCGAGGTTGGTCCTGAGCTCGTCCGCAAGCGATTGCTGTGACTTCAGCGCAGAAGCGAGTTCCTCGGCGTTCTTGCGGTGATCGACCTGTGCCGCTTGCAATGCCTTCTTGATGTCGGCCAGCTCGCGATCGAGCGCCGCGCGCTCGGCTTCGCTCTGTCCCAGGGCGTCGCCTTGCTGCGCAGCCGCCTTTTGGGCCGCGGCGATCTGGCGCTCGAGCTCCACACGACGGTTCTCAGCGTCGGCCAGGGCCAACTCGCCCGCTTGCACAGCCGAGCGCTCGCGTTCCACTTCACTCTGCAGCGCGGAGACGCGGTCCTCGAGCGGCCCCACCTTGCCTTCCGATGCCCAGAGCTGGTTTTGCAAGTCGGCGATGTCGCTGTCCTTGCTTTTCAGTGAGCGTTCGGCCTTGTGCAAGGCATCGCGCATCGGCGGGATGGCAGTCTCGGCCTCGAAGAGCTTGTCGTTGAGCTCGGTCTCGGCACGCGTTGCGCCCACGCGACGCAGCAACCAGCCGAGTACGGCCCCGAGAATCGACGCAGCGATCAGCAGCAGTAGAACTTGTGTAATCAAATAGAACATGTGTGCTCCGAACGGACTCTTCTTACTTGCCGGTTACGTGTTGAATGTGGATTTCGACGCGACGGTTGCGGGCCATGCCCTCTTTGGTTTCGTTTGACGCGACAGGACGAAACTCGCCGTAGCTGAAGGATTCAATGCGATCGGCATCCATGCCGCTGTCGACCAGGAACTGCTTGACGGTGTGAGAGCGACGTTCGCTGAGTTGCTGGTTGTAATTTTCCTTGCCGCGGTGATCAGCGTGACCCTCGACGAGCACCGTGCCACCGCAGTGCGCAGCGGTCTCGGCGATGTACTTGAGGCGCGGCTGAAAGGGTTCGCGGATGTCGTGCTTGGCGGTGACGTAGTTGACGACGTTGCCCTGCATCGCCACGCGGTAGCGGATCCGGCATTCCTCGGAGAGCTGCGCGTAGGGGTCGATGCTGATGCGGAGTTCGGGCTTCAGCGGATCGAGCACCGCCTGGCGGGTCTCGAGCAAGCGCTTGATCTGGTCGATCCGGGTCTGGTTCGCTGCGACACCCTCGAGCACGAAGGCCTCGTTGCTGACGCTCAGGTCACCGCGGTTCAGCTGCGTAAGTGAGGCGATGCCGGTTTCGAGCTTACCCGGGGTGTTGACGAATTCGTCAGCACCGGACTGCACGCTGTTGATCACGTTGAGCCCGGGCGGCAACGCGGTGTGGATGTCGGCCAACAGATCGACAGCCTCCTCGCTGTCCACCTGGCCGTCCATGTTCAGGGTGCGGCCGTCGTAGCTGGCGTTGAAATCGATGCCGTTCGGCAAGGTGGCCGCCACCAGGCGGTTTTCGGTGCTGCGCACGCCCCAGGCGCCCGCGACGCGGTCTTCGAGCGCAGCCATCATCGGTGCCGGCGCTTCGCCGATGAGCGTGACATCGCGACCGGAAATGGCGATGTCGGCGTCCGGAGCCTCCTCGATGATCAGGGCGCGCGCGCGCTCGGCGACGTCTTGCTCGATCACCTCGGTGTACTTCGCGCCGCCAAACCAGTACAGCCCTGCCAGCGCAGCCATAACGACAACTATCAGTGGAGTGTGCATGCAGTAACCGTCACCTAAGCACCCGTAAGCGGGAGGTCCGTGGATAAACTCGCAACTGCGATGCAACTAGTTCGCCAAATCGGCCTGTTGGCGCCGCAGGTGGCACCAAAACCCCAGACGGCTTACGGGCTTGTATGAGTTCCGACAAATTCTGCGCCATCGGCGCGGCCGGGCCGGCACGTCCGAACCGGCACGACCCCGGCACCGTGCTGCCGGCGGACGGTCAACGGGCCATGCCAGCCGTATCGGCGGGGACAACGCCGAGCGGCTCAGGGTGTCTGCTGCAACGCCACGGCGGCGCACAGCGTCGGCCAACTGACAGTGTCAGCCCGAGCGGAACCCCAGCGCCTCGCCGACGTGGTCAGTCGCAATGTCAGCGTCACCGGCGAGGTCTGCGACCGTGCGGGCCACGCGCAACACCCGGTGGCACGACCGCAAGCTCAAACCGAGCTGGGCGACTGCGCGCTCGAACACCGTCGCAGCCTCGCCCCGCAAGCCGCAGTGGTGATCGAGTGCGGCGACGCCGAGGTGGGCATTGAGGCTACCCTGCCGCGCGTGCTGGCGTGTGCGTGCCGTTGCCACGCGGGCCGCCACAACCGCGCTCGATTCAGCTTCGCCTTGCTGTCGAAGGCCGGCGTAGCTGACCGCCTGCAAGGTGACGTGCAGGTCGATGCGGTCCAGAAACGGGCCGGACACCCGCGCCTGGTACCGTTGCACCTGCTCGGCGGTGCACCGGCAAGGCTGTATCGACTCGCCGTTGTACCCGCAAGGGCAGGGGTTCATTGCGCCGACGAACTGGAACGCTGCCGGGTAGGTTGCCTGACGCCGTGCGCGGGAGATGTGAATGACACCGGTTTCGAGCGGCTCGCGCAGCACATCGAGCACCGCGCGCGGAAATTCGGCGAGCTCATCGAGGAAGAGTACCCCTCCGTGCGCCAGCGACACCTCGCCCGGTGCCGCATGGGACCCACCGCCGACCAGCGCCACACCCGACACCGTGTGGTGCGGGCTGCGAAACGGCGGCACCGCCCACCGGCCCGCGTCGAAACCCGACGGGGAAACCGACTGAACGGCGGCCGAGGCCAGCGCCGTGTCGAGGTCGAGCGGTGGCAGGAGGCCGGGTAACCGGCTGGCCAGCATCGACTTGCCGCTGCCCGGGGGGCCAACGAGCACGACGTTGTGCCCACCGGCGGCGGCGATTTCCATGGCGCGCCGCGCGTGGTGCTGACCGCGCACGTCGCTGAGGTCCGCGCAGCGTGGAGGCACCCGCTCGCCAACGTCGGCCGCATCGAGTTCACCCACGCCCCGCAGCCAGCTGACCACATCGATCAGCGCGTCGGCGACGCGCACGTCGGCCTGCGGCACCAGCGCGGCTTCGTGCGACGACCCGCGCGGCAGCACCAACGTGCGACCGACACGCTCGGCGGCGAGCGCCACCGGCACGGCGCCGGGTACCGCACGCAGCCCACCCCCAAGCGACAGTTCGCCGGCGAACTCCCGGTGTTCGAGTGCGTCAGGCGGCAGCTGCCCGGACGCCGCGAGCAGCCCGAGGGCGATGGGCAAGTCGAAGCGCCCACCCTCCTTCGGCAGGTCAGCCGGCGCCAGACTCACCGTGATACGGCGCTGGGGGAAATCGAAGCCAGCGTTGAGCAGGGCTGCGCGCACGCGGTCGCGCGACTCGCGCACCACGGTCTCCGGCAGGCCCACCAGCGTGAACGCGGGCAAACCACCGGCGATGTCGACCTCGACCGAGACCGGGCGCGCTTCGACGCCCACCAGCGCCCGTGCGTGAACACGGGCGAGCGACACGTCAGTCTTCGCGGGTGTCCGCGGGTCCGGCCGCGCCGGACTCGAGCGCATTGACCCGCGCTTCAAGCGCGTCGAGCCGGCTGCGCAAGCGTGCCACCAGCGCCACCTGGATCTCGTAATCCTCTCGCGTGACCATGTCCATGCGCTCGAGCGAGGACTGCAGCACCGAGCGCGCGTTCTTCTCGAAGTCGTCCTTCACCGCGCGCACGTTGGGCGGCAGGTGTCGACCGAGGGCGGCGCTGATGTCATCGAGCATGCGGGAGTCGATCATGGGGCGTCCGGCTGTCCTGGGGGTGGCACCCAGTTTACGCCTCCGGAGCCCATTCCGCGCGGCGCGTCAGGGACAGTTGTCGGCCATCGCGGGTTCGCGTGCGGTGCGAGCGTCTCAACTTTGGTGCACCCAGCGGACACGGTGCGGTCGTTCACGCTTGTGACCGGCTGTGACCCCACCGCAGGCTTGGCTACACTTGTCGACGTCCCTCACCCGAGCCCCTTCGCCATGCTGCAGTCCCCGCGCGTCACCTTTGCCCTCACTGTGGTGGTCTGCGTCGGCCTGTTGGGCTACGGCTACTACCTCGAGTACGTCGAGTACCTGGACCCGTGCAACCTGTGCAAGCTCCAACGCGTCGCCTTCATGGGTGTCGCCCTGTTCGGTCTGATCGGCCTGGTGCACGGCAACCGCGGCGCCGCGTCACGGACGTACCACGTGCTCGCGGGGTTGTCGGCGCTCGGCGGTGCCGCGCTGGCCTGGCGGCAGGTCTGGTTGCAGGGCCTGCCACCGGAAGACGTGCCCGAGTGCAGTCCCGGCCTCGAATTCATGATGCAGACCACGCCGTGGTTGCAGGTGTTC
This sequence comes from Pseudomonadota bacterium, assembly GCA_039196715.1. Classification (NCBI taxonomy): domain Bacteria; kingdom Pseudomonadati; phylum Pseudomonadota; species Pseudomonadota bacterium. Next base: position 7,215 of record JBCCUP010000100.1, on the reverse strand, counting down.
AGGGAAGTGCTGACCGGGTCCGGCAGCTGTGCAGAGATCGACTGGACCTTCCTCGGGCTCTCGATCGCCGGCTGGGCGCTGGTCTGGTTCGTGGCACTCGCGGTGTTCAGCCTCACCCTCGCCGTGCGCGGGTACCGTCGCCGCTACTGAGCCACCCGACCGCACGTCGGCGCGCACCGAGCACCCCCGCGCGCAAGCACTGCGCACGCGGTCACACGCCCGACAGAAAAGCGGCGCTATAATGGGCGGTTTCCCGTGGAAGCCGGTTCCGTGATCCAGCACCTTCGCAACATTGCCATCATCGCCCATGTCGACCACGGCAAGACCACGCTCGTCGACCAGTTGCTCCAGCAGTCCGGCACGCTCGACGCGCGCAAGGACGCCGGCGAGCGCATCATGGACAGCAACGCGCTCGAGAAGGAGCGCGGCATCACGATCCTGTCGAAAAATACCGCCATCCGCTGGGGCGAGTACCGCATCAACATCGTCGACACACCCGGACACGCCGATTTCGGCGGTGAGGTGGAGCGCGTGCTCTCGATGGTGGATTCGGTGCTGCTGCTGGTCGATGCGGTCGACGGGCCGATGCCGCAAACGCGTTTCGTCACGCAGAAGGCCTTCGCGCTCGGCTTCAAGCCGATCGTCGTGATCAACAAGGTGGACCGCGACGGTGCCCGCCCCGACTGGGCACTCGATCAGACCTTCGACCTGTTCGACAACCTCGGCGCCACCGACGAGCAGCTCGACTTCCCGGTGGTCTACGCCTCGGCGCTGAACGGCTACGCCGGTCTCGACAGCGACGTGCGCAGTGGCGACATGACGCCGCTGTTCCAGACCATCGTGGATCAGGTTTCGGCGCCGGATGTGGACCTCGACGGCCCCTTCCAGATGCAGATTTCGACGCTCGACTACAACAGCTACCAGGGTGTGATCGGCATCGGCCGCGTGAAGCGCGGGCGGATCGGCAACAACGAAGCGGTCAAGGTGGTCGCTGGCGACGGCGCTGTGCGCAGCGGGCGGCTGCTGCAGTCCTTCGGGTTTCTCGGACTCGAGCGCGTCGCCGTCGACGAGGCGACCGCCGGCGACATCGTCGCCGTCACAGGCCTGGACCCGCTCGACATTTCAGAGACCCTCTGCCACCCCGACGCGGTCGAAGCCCTGCCCGCGCTGAGCGTGGACGAACCCACGATCAGCATGACCTTCCAGCCGAACACCTCGCCCTTCTCGGGCCGTGATGGCAAGTACGTCACCAGCCGCCAAATCTGGGAACGGCTGCAGCAGGAGCTCAAACACAACGTCGCGCTGCGCGTCGAACGCACCAGCGACGCCGAGAAGTACCGGGTTTCCGGTCGTGGCGAACTGCACCTCTCTGTGCTGATCGAGACCATGCGTCGCGAGGGCTACGAACTCGCCGTCGGCCGTCCCGAAGTCATCGTGATCGAGCGCGACGGGCAACGCCAGGAGCCCTACGAGCAGTTGAGCGTTGACGTCGAAGAGGCGCACCAGGGTGCGATCATGGAACGCCTTGGCGAGCGCAAGGCCGAGCTCACGAACATGGTGCCCGACGGCAAGGGTCGCGTCCGGCTCGAGTACATCATGCCGACCCGCGGCTTGATCGGCTTTCGCACCGAGTTCATGACCCAGACCTCGGGCACCGGTTTGTTGCACCACGTGTTCGACCACTACGGCCCGCAGCTGCAGCAGAAGATCGGCCAGCGCAACAACGGCGTGATGATCGCCAACGGACTCGGCAAGTCACTCGCCTTCGCGTTGTTCAATTTGCAAGACCGGGGAAAGCTCATGGTGGAGCACGGCAGTGAGGTGTACGAGGGCATGATCATCGGTATCCACAGCCGCAGCAACGACCTGGTGGTCAACCCGCTCAAGGCCAAACAGCTCACCAACATCCGTGCTGCCGGCACCGATGAAAACCTGATCCTGACCCCGCCGGTGCGGCACTCGCTCGAGCAGGCGCTGGAGTTCATCGACGACGACGAGTTGGTCGAGGTGACACCGAACGCGATCCGGATCCGCAAGAAGATCCTCAGCGAGAGCGACCGCAAGCGCGCCAGCCGAGTGGCCTGACGGGGTTCAGGCTGGCGCTTGACCGCCAGCGGGGGGCGGTGTCCCGCCCTCGGCGTCCGTGTCGGTCTGCGCCAACACCTCGCCGAGTTCGTCCAGGTCTTCGAATTCGGACGGATTCTCACCGCTGTCTTCGCGGCTGCTCGAAGATTGACGTCTTCGGCGGCGACGGCGGCGGCGCGAAGGACTTGACGCCCTCGCAGCATTAAGCTCACGCGAAAACACCTCCAGCGCCGCGGTGACCAGCCCCAGGAACAACCAGGACGATTTGTCGTAGTAGCTGATGTGGGTCAGGTCCATCAAGGCGTACCCCGCCATGGCGACAAGCACCATACGCGGCATGGCGTGGCGGCGGCTCTTGGCGTTTAACAACACCGCCCGCCAGCAGATCAGTAAGTAGATCGAGTAGTATAAAAACAGCCCGATCAAGCCAGTCGACACGGCCACTTCGATCGGGTTCGAGTGCGAGTAGGTGCCAGCCTCGGAGACGAAGCGGTAGTTGTCCAGACCCACACCGATGATGGGATGATCACCGAGGATGCGAACACCCTCCTCGATCATCTTGGCGCGGCTACCCAAGGAATTGTCAGACCCTTCCGCAGCGACATCGCCACTCACAAGGACATCAACAAAGCCGACGACTCGGGTAACGATGGCGCCTTCGGTATCGAACGTCTGCTCTATGCGTTCACCGATATCCGCATTCACTTGCGTGAGCGTGTAGAGCGCAAACGCGCCGACTGCCAACAGTGGGATGGCCAACACCGCCTTGGCGATAAACACACCACGCCACGCGCGGAAGGCCCATGGGCTGCCCAGTAGAACGACCAAGGCGCCCAGCAACGCTGTTCTGGATCCACTGTTGATCGCAGCCAACATTAACACTGGCAGCATGAGGAACTGAACAATGCCTAGCCACCTCGGCCCGTTCAGCGCGATACTGATGAAACACAGTGACAACCCCATAACACAGGCAGCACCGAAGGCGTTAGCGTTTGCCAGCGTGCTCGCGACTCGTGGCCCACCCTCCTGCAAATCGGTATCGGTCGCAGTGGCTGCAGACAAACTGAAGTCAGCGAAGGTGACAGCGTAGGCGCACGCCACTGCAACACCATAGAGAGCCAACACCACAGCGACGTTTTTCTGCCAGACGATGGCCTGTTGCACACAAAAGGCGAGTAACACAATTTGGAGCATCGTCAGCGACTTGAACATTGCGGTTTCGAAGTCGACTGCCATGATTCCTGGGACTGTGGAGAACGTCACCCAAAACAGCAGCACACCCACTTCGCGACCAAACCACAGGCTGCGGTGGCCAACGATCGCCCCGGCTGCCACTGACGCAACAAAAAGCCCGGACAAGCCCAGGTTGATCAGGTTCCCACCTGGCAGCTCAGATAACAGCACAATCGAAAAGATCAGGCCGCACAGCATCAGCGTTGCGAGCGGAGACGGGTTGTGGTTGTACGTTTTGAGTTGTCTCATTGTCTCGGGAAGAGGCGTTCGAAGTGCGAACCTCATGAGCACATCAGCGATGAGCAACAAGTTCCGTACCACGAAGCAGCCACGGGTCAGTGGTCACCCATCGGGCCGCCGACCTCTCAAGTCAGCGATCAATTCCGAGCGTAGGTTCCACAATTTGTCGCTCAGGGACACATGGTAGATGTGCGGGTTGACCAGACGCATCACACCCGGGTCCAGGCTTTCTAAGTCTGCAACTCGCCGCGCCCGCAGGACGTCGAGAGGCTCTTGCCCGATGAGTGACGTGCCATCCTTGAAAACGTCCACGTGTAAATCCTCAGATTGTGAAATGGCACCGGCTTTCAACACCCTGGACTTTCCGGCCTCTACAGGATGGTGCACTGTGTTGTCTTTCGACACATCAATCTCTTCTTCCTCTGTGGACACAAGATCGACCGCAGCGAACCCACGCTGATCGTACAGGCGAGTGAGTTTCTTTTTTCCTGGACTAGGTGTTTTCGAGGCCGATTCCGACAACTTCATGGCGGGCCGCCACTGCCCGCCTTGCTCAACCGCAACCAACTTGTAGACCCCACCCAACGAAGAATCGCCTTCAGAGGTGATCATACGCGTGCCAACGCCAAAACTCAGGCGCTTGATGAGGTTGTCGGCATCAATGCCATAGCGCGACGCTTCTTGTTCAATCTGCGTGATGATCTGCCAAATCGCCAACTCGTCCAGGTTGTTAGACAACGCGATGCCTGCGTTGTCGAAACCCGCCGCATCCAACATTTTCGCGGACTGGATGCTTAGATACGCAAGATCACCCGAGTCCAGACGGATTCCGACCGGGCGATGTCCCTTGCGCTTCAGTTCTTCAAAGACTCGAATCGCGTTGGGGACACCCGAGTTGAGCGTGTCGACGGTGTCAACCAGCAGCAAACATTGATCTGGGTAGCTGCGCGCATACGCCCGGAACGCGTCGATTTCCTCCATCCCCAGCGCCAGAAACACCTGCACCATGCTGTGCGCGTGCGTCCCACGCGGCTCAATGCCAAGATATTGACTCACGCCGACATTGGAAGAGTAGTCAGCCCCCCCAATCAGCGCAGCACGAGAACCAGCATTAGCGCCAGTGTCTTGGCCGCGGCGCATACCGAAGTCCAGCACCAGTTGAGACCGGCCCGCGTGCCGTATCCGTGCAGCTCTCGTCGCAATAAGTGTTTGATAATTCAGCTTTGCGAGCAGCGCTGTCTCCAACAACTGCGCCGCAATCATAGGGCCCTCGACGACCGTCATGGGCGTATTGCGGTGTACGATACGTCCTTCCGGGACACTCCGAATCGACAGACTGTCAAAGCCGCCTATCTGATCTAAATGACTCAGAAAATCTTGAGAAAACAGCGTTTTGCCAACCGGATCACGTATTTCCTGTAGGCTACGCAACACACTCTTGTTGAACCGAGCAGAATCCATCCAATTCAGTAACGAACCCATACCAGCGCTGACACAGAAACCGGCCTGATGATTGCCGTAGTCTGGGTATTCTCGGAAGTAGTGTTCAAAATGCGACGATGTCTCGGCGAGACCCTCCCTGAAATAGACCTGGCCCATCGTCAGTTGATACAGATCTGTGAACAATATGTCACTCAGATTAATCATTGAGAATTGGTCTCTTATAGCAGCCATAAGTAATTGTTTTTAAATTCCAATCAACGTGACCCGCTTTCCGAGAGCTCAGGCAAAGACATGGCGGGGAGCTACAAAGGCAGCGACACAGTCAAGTGAGTACAAAGGTAGCAGCATCGGCGCACAGACAAGGCAGAACGGTAAGTCTGACAAACTATGTCCGTCACCTGGCCACGCTTCCCCGCACTTGGAAGAAAGTTGTGGTGGGTAGCGTGGACCTGGTGAGTTCAATGTTGGCACTCTGGCTCGCGCTGAGTCTGCGCCTGAGCACCGTCGATCAGCCCACATATGATGAACTTCAAATCTTCTGCGGCGTGGCGTGCCTGACGGTCATAACAAATCTGTGTATTGGCTTGTACCGGGCGATGGTTCGTCGTGCGGGCGACGCACTCCAGTTCCGGCTCCTGAGGGCAGCAGTGCTTTCCGGGCTGATTGTGGTTGGTGTTGACTACCTCGACTACGGGGCAGACCTTCCAAGGTCGACTTTCGTTATCTATACATTTATATACTTCGCATTCATGACTGTGACACGCACGATATGGAAAGCGATATCACCAATTATTGAGTCCAACACGAACACAACCAACGTTATCATCTACGGCGCGGGCGTCGCAGGCCAACAATTGCTGGAGGTCCTTCGGCAAAACAACAGATACCGCCCAGTCGCTTTCGTCGACAACGCAAAAGCACTGCATGGAATCGAAATTTCGGGATTGCGTGTCTTCACCCCAAAAGATATAAACAAGCTCGCACTAACGGAATTCGAAGGACCTATTCAGGTCCTCCTAGCCATCCCATCGGCGACATCTGAAAAGCGTCGCTCTCTAATAGCCGAACTCACGGAGGCTGGACACCAGGTGAAATCAATACCTGGCATGGACGAGCTAATCATGGGAAAGTCAATCGGTCAGTTGACAGATGTGCAGCCAAATGATGTTCTTAGCAGGCAATCCGTCGCGCCTGACTTCGACTTAATGCGTAATTTTGTTGAAGGTAAAACACTGCTGATCACTGGCGCAGGAGGTTCAATCGGCTCAGAGATATGCCGACAGCTAATACAATTAGCCCCTAAGCGGTTAATACTCCTTGACAACAGCGAACCGGCATTATACGACATAGATCAATCACTGAACTACATACAAACCGCCGTCGAGATAGAAGCTGTGCTGGGCTCTGTCTTGGATAAGAGCTTAGTAAACGAGCTTCTAAGTGCCCATACAATAGATGTAGTATTCCACGCTGCCGCGTACAAACATGTACCAATAGTTGAAGCTAATCCAATCGAAGGCGCACGCGTCAATATCCTAGGTACTCATACTGTGGCGACAGCTGCCCAAAATAGTGGAGTGAGTAATTTTGTACTAGTGTCAACCGACAAAGCGGTGAGACCAACAAACATCATGGGCGCCACAAAGCGCGCAGCAGAAACCATCATCCAGAATTTTCAGAGTCAACCGGGCAATACAGTGTTTTCCATGGTTAGATTCGGTAATGTCATCGGTTCATCTGGCTCAGTTGTGCCAAAGTTTCTCTCACAGATCGAAAAAGGTGGCCCGATAACAATTACCCACCCAGAGATTACACGCTACTTTATGACTATACCTGAAGCTTCCCAACTAGTAATACAAACAGGTGCAATGGCACAAGGCGGGGAGGTATTCTTACTTGACATGGGCGAACCAGTAAAGATTATCGATCTGGCGACAAAACTCGTAGAGCTAAGTGGCTCATATATAACCAACAAAGACGGTGAAAACGGAATCAAGATAGAATACACAGGATTGAGACCAGGGGAAAAATTGTTTGAAGAACTTCTAATAGATGAGGAGAACTCTTCGACAACAACACACAGCAAGATCTACAAGGCGCGGGAACCCCAGCTGCAATCAGAAAAGATCGATTCCTTTATAAAAAAAATATTGGAAGCATGCGAGAGTCGGAGTATTTTTTTAGTTACCACCAGTTTGAGATCACACGTACCTG